>JAHEEY010000353.1 GCA_024640485.1 Chloroflexota bacterium
CGTTCGCTGGTTGCCGACCATTGCCTGGGGGTCTTCCGCCACCGTAAAAGCCAACCGCAACTTACCGCCGCTGCCCACTGCCAGCGATGGTTCCGCCATTCCTGTGGGCAGGTCTGACGGCGCGAACACGGTTGAACTGTTCATCTCTCGGTAGGCGAAATGCCGGTCGGCGATGGTTCCGGGCACCCGATCGTCATCGCGCACCCAACCGACTACGGCGATACCGCTGCGGTATGCCGCGGTAGGCGACGCGTCCATACTGCTGCTGCCTGGGTCCACCGCTGCCGGGGCCGCCCAGCTGACGCCGTTGAAAGTCGATTGGTAGAGGCGCAGCTGGTGCTGCGCCAGGGCGCCGGCGACATCCTTGACCCAGACAGCCGTGACCTGGCCGCCGGCAGGGCAGGCCGGGTTGGTGCTCATACAACCGGCCACCACGACCCCGCCTTCTCCAGTCGTCGGGCTGGTCAGCGTCTGAGGCGCCGACCAACTGCTGCCGTTCCACACAGAATAGGCCATATGTTGGGCTTTCACGGTGTCGGTTAGATTTGCGGTCGCTGCCTGTTGCGCGGTCAGGCCGCTTTGAGCCCAGACCGCCACCGCTTGATTGGGCCCGAAGAACGCCACCGCCGGGTCGATGCTGGCATGATTGCCGCTGATCTGGACCGCCGGCAGTTGGCTGTTCCCCACGGAAAGGACACCTTTGATGTCTCCTTGCTCAGTGCGCCACACCGCCAGGGTATGCCCGAAGCCGTCGTTGGCCAACGCGGGGTTGGCTGCCGGCGGCGGCGTGGCGGCGGCAGCCGGCGCCAGCTTCACCTGAGCGGCGGCGCAAATGGTCGACTTCGGGGTGTAATCGTTGAAGATATTCTTCGTTCCGCTTTTCTTGATACAGGTCGAGCCCAACGGGGTATCGACGCATACCCCGACCCGGGCAGACCATTCGATGTCCAACCGGTATCGGAAGCAGATATCGTCCTCCTGCTTAGACCCGTTGACGAAAGCGACCGGCATGCTCACGGTGATCTGCGGGATCGCATGGGCATTGGCGCTGACCAGCCCGAAAAGCGCGGACAGGTCAAAGAAGGCGTCCACCGCGACCGTCGCGGCCGGATTGGAGAGCAGGCTGCTGTTGACGCTGCCGCTGGCCGGGTCGATGGCGACATGTCCCTCATAGGTCAGGCTGGCATTAAACCACATATCCGCGCCAACGGTGGCGCTGGCGATAGGCCACACGCCCCAGACATAGCGGAACAGCGGAATCTTGCCGCTGTCCAGGATCGAGATCGTCTTCTTGGGAATATCAAAGGAGGCGGGGCCGCTGTCGGCAGCGACCGGACCCAGCATCAACGGCTGCAGCTGCAGCCCGCTTGCCTGGTTCTGATTGCCGCTGAAACCGATGTCACCTGCTTGGGTGTTCAGGGCCTGGGCCTGAAAAGCGCCGGTATGAATCAAGTTGGTGGCACCATTGGCTTTGATATCCTGGTGCAGGTGACTGTGAGCGCCGGCGGCATTATCCAGCGGCCCGATCTTGGGCACATTGGCCCCCAGGGTGCTGCGGCTGCCCGGATCGTTCTTGGGCAGATTGTCGGCGTCCATCTGCACCAGGTAGCCGGTGTCCCACGATAGGATATTGATCCCACGGTTCTGCAGGCTGCCTTTCCGGACCCAGCCGGGCGGGTCTACCAGGTTTAGCTGGATATATCGCTTGGTAGTGGCTCCGCTGAGATCTTTGACCTCCACCAGCCCCATGTGGCTTCCTTTGGCCAGCCGGTGGCTGTTGGGGATGTCGGCCACATAGAGTGATGGCGCTTCGCAATCGCCAACATTTGGGTTGCCCCCTTTGACAAAGGGGTAGCTCTGGCCGTCGAGCTTGAGTACGGCGCTCTGAATACCGCCGTATTTGGTGGCATCATGCTGAAACTGCACCCGGATTGGCGTCAGGGTGTGGAAGATCGCATCGGGAAAGTCGCTCTTACTGGCGAAGGAGACAAAGCTGCCGAACGCTTTCAGCGGGATGCCGGTGCCTAGAAAGTTCTCGAAACTGCCCTGTACCGGCATGCCGCGCGCCTCCACCTGCACCGGCAGCTCCACCGCAGTGCCTGCCGGCAGCTTGGCCAGAATCACCAGGACTGGAACGGTATTGAGCAGCTTGCCGCTGGTACCGTCATAGAAATGTTTGGTGCTGGCTCGATATTCAATGGGCAAGATATACGCTTGGGGTTTGCTGCTGCCGGATTTGGTGTATCCCTGGTAGGTAGCGTTGACCACCAGATCGAACTTGATCACATCGGGAAACTGGGTGAACGCCTCTTTGCCGCCGTTAACGAAACCTAGAGACACTTTCTTGCCCGCCATGGCCAATATCTCTGGATCAAATTGGGCGTTGAAGAGACCATTGACGTCGGTTCGGCCGTAGACGGCGGTGTTCTGACAGTTGAACGGGTCGCCGCCGCCCATCATGCCGCCAAGCACCGGCATAAGCTGCGAAGGTTGATTGTAAAGGTCGCCCAGGTTGAAGATCTGGCTTTGACCGGTGGCGCTGTTGGTGGCGCTGCTGCTCTCGTGGGCTGAACTAAAGGTCTTGACGATGGCGTTCTGGATAGGATTGCCGTTACTGTCAACCACCTTGACCTGGAACGGCGGCGGATCGCCAAGGCCGAAGGGGGAGAGGAACATGAGCGGTCCCGAATCCTGGGTCTGGAGCACCAGCCCTACCTTGCTGCCCGCGGTGCCTCCGCCCACGGCATCGCCGTTAAGCAGGCTGGGGATCACTCCCTGGACCGAAAAAGAGCCGTTGCCATTGATCTGGGCGCTCCCTTTGGAGATGGGGATGGTCAGGCCGGCGGCCTGCCACAGCACGTTGATCTGCATACTGCTGAGGAGTTCCGGCGATAAGTCCGTCGCTGCCCCTGCTTGCTGCTGCCGGGGTTGGAATATCTGGCCCGTCACCGTGAACAACTGCCCCGGGATCAATTCGCCTGACGGCAGGATCACCTGGGAAAACGCGAAAGCCGGGTCCGGCGGCGGCGCCGCCGCCTGGAACAGGCCGCTCACCCGACCAACCAGTAGGCCCGTATCCAGGTTGAATGCTTCCAAAGATACCGCGCTGTCCCAGATCGCCGGCCGGTCGTTCGGCACCACAAAGCTGCCGCTGTAGCTTCCCTGGTTGACTGGAACCGGCCCGAAGAGCAGCTGGCCGTCATAGTCAAGACGCAGGCTGCCGGTCACCAGATTGGAGATCGTGAAGGGGATAACCGCGCCTGGCGAACCGGCCATTGGGCTGTAGCTAAAGCCCAGCCGGCTGCGGATCTGCAGCGGGCTGCTGGCGGACACGTTCCCGTCCGTTGCCACAACTTGATAGCTGCCGGCAGGAAGCAGCGGCAGCAGCGCTTCCAGGCGCAGGACACCGGCCCCGTCCGTTTGCCAGAACCCTAGTGAAGTGGCGTTCCGGCTGGCATCAACCAGCGAAAGCTCCAGGTCCAGACCAGGGCTGAAACTATGGCCGCTGACCAGGAGGTTGCCTCCCGGAGACAGCTCCGCTGGGATGGCATAGATCTCTGGTGTGGCGGTCAAACCTTCGGCGACGGCGAAATCCGGAGCGATGTTGGCGGAAATGAGCGCCAAAAGCGCTGTGATCATCAACATGGGGAAAGCAAGGGTCAAAAGGATCTTCTGCGGAGAGTGTGTTCTCATGGTCCGAAACCTCCGTGCCTGTGCCAGGCACAAAAAAAGCAAACCATTTTCGGCATCTACCCCCCACCTTCCATCCATCGGATTCTGGCGGCAAACCGCCGACTGCCCCACCGGGCTCTCCAAGACGGCGAGCGGCGTGATGGGGTCAGCTGGCTGTCTTCAGCCGCGCCAGTGACCGCCGCAAGCGGAAACCTCAATTATCCGTTCAAAGGGTTCTGCACCCCGGCCTGGAATTCCATATGCCGAAACCAGCTGGCCCCGCGGCACTGCCGTTCCCCAATCGGGCTGATTCCGGTCACGCTCACAGGTCCGGGCGCATTCAAAAAGTGTAGCAGAAAATCCCCGAAAGTACATGACGCTGGCGGCCCAATCTTGGCCGAGTTGGACCAGGCAATGCCCTGTCTTGAGCCGAATGTTTTCTTTTCTTGAAGCGGCCGCAGATTTGATCATCTGTCGTCAGATATCGAGGACGATCTCCGGCACGACATGGCACTGTCCGTAGGTGCGCCACTCGGTTCGCTGTGATGCTGACTGAAATAAAAAGAGCCTCTGAATTCAGAGGCTCTGGCTGCTCTATCGCCATGGTTACAGCGGAGTCCTCCAGCTGGAGATCAATTCAGCTCAACCAGGAAGCCGTAGATAACGTCTCCGAGGCCATCCCATCTCGCCTGAACTGTGATCAGGTACAGGCCTGGTTCGAAATCCAGGGCGAAGTTCTGACGTGAAGTCAGCTGTACCTCAACCGTCTCACCTTCCTGGTACTGCCACCAGCTGTTCTCGTCGAAATCATTTTCCATAGAGCCGTCAGCAGTCACAGGGACGACCGTAACGAACAATCCCGCGGGATCATCGCTGATTGGCAGTTCCAGCTCAGCTTCCGCGCCAACAGTCGCCGGCAGGGGCGTCGCTGGAGTGGGGATGCCGATCATATCGGCGCAGACCCCGGTGCCCTGGCCAGAAAGCTTCGTCTCTTGCCAGCAGTAAGTACCTACGCCGGCGACCTGGGTTTGGCCGTTAATCGTGAGCTTGGCCGGCGGCGGTTCGCTGCCGGAGCCGGCGGAACCGCAGGCGGAGAGAAAGACCATGGTTAGCAGAATGAGCGTGAAAAGTTTCTTGGACATTAATTCTTCCCTTCGAATAGACGTTTTGACGGCTGTTCATCAGCCATTTTCATCAATACATAAACGCATCACCGGCCGGAAAAGTTCCGCTGACTTCTGCGGCACGTTGTGGTCAGGCGTCTTGGAGCGCTGCTGATTTTGTGCGACAATGAAGTTTCCCTGCCCATCACTTTTTGGACTGGGTCGCCAACCAACCGCAGGCGGACCGGCTGGCTAGCTGCAGAACGAGCCGCCAAGGGACCACCATGACAGCAGACAAACGGAAATCATCTCGATTAGTTAACGAGTTTTATACCCTGGGCGAAGAGATCGCCA
>JAHEEY010000354.1 GCA_024640485.1 Chloroflexota bacterium
CCTGAGCATGTCATGTAGCTCACCTCCGGCCTGAACGGCCGGCAGTTGTGAGGTGAGACAATGACAACAGTCACTAACTTCGGACAGTGGGCAGCCGTTCCCGGCGGGGCGGTCGAACTCTCCGCCGGCGGCTACCTGACCCGGCCGGCCCAGGTCGCGGTGCTCCCTTTCTTCATTTCCCGCTATCCGGTGACCAATGCCCAGTATGAATTGTTTATCGAGGCCGGCGGCTATTTGGACCAGGCGTTCTGGTCACCAGGCGGGTGGCGGCTGCGCTGCCGCGAGGATTGGACCATGCCCCGGTTTTGGGATGACAGCCAGTGGAACCAGCCGGACTGTCCGGTGGTGGGCGTCTCCTGGTATGAGGCGATGGCCTACTGCGCCTGGCTCAGCCGCGTTTTGGGCCGGGTGCTCACCCTGCCCACCGAGGCGCAGTGGCAGCGGGCGGCCCAGGGCGGCGACAGCCGCCCGTTCCCCTGGGGCTTTCAAGATCCTACCGCGGAGCTGTGCAACTGGGACCGCTTCTTTGACCAGCCGACCCCGGTCGACTGGTATCCTGCCGGCGCCAGCCCATTCGGGGTGATGGGGATGAGCGGCAATGTCTGGGAGTACTGCCTCAACGGCTACCGGACCGGGGCGGTTGCCGCTGACGGCAGCGAGCCGCGGCTGCTGCGCGGCGGCTCCTGGTCCAGCGACAGCCCCATCAGCCTGACGGTAGCCAACCGCAGCGGCAAAGATCCTAACGTGCAGCTGCCCCCCGGCTACCGGCACCATCCGACGGTCGGTTTCCGCCCGGCAGCCAAGTAAGTCAACATGAGGATCCGCTGGCCGAGATGTGACAAATCTCAGATGACGCCGGCGGCTCCTCTTCCTATCCTGTAGCTATCCACTGTCTTCGATGAAGGGGTCAGCCGCCGGCACGGCCCTGCCGCCCCAGGTGGTTCCCGACCCGTAGGAGGAACTGTCAGATGGCCCATCATACCGTCAGGAATGGATACCAGCAGCTCACCGAGCGGTTGAACCGCTTTCCCCAGGGAGCTCCCCCTTCAGAGCTGCTCTATGAGATCCTCAAAATGCTGTTCAGCCCCCGGGAAGCGGAACTGGTCTCGCTGCTGCCCATCAAACCATTTTCGGCGGAGACAGCTGCCAGCCGCTGGGGGCTGCCCCTGTCGCAGGCGCAGCGCCTCCTGGACGAGCTCTCCGGTAGGGCGCTGCTGGTCGATACCGTCAATCCCAGGGGGCAGCTGAGCTACGTCCTGCCGCCGCCGATGGCCGGTTTCTTCGAGTTCTCCATGATGCGCCTCAGAGGGGACATCGATCAAAAGGTTTTGGCGGAGCTGTTTTACCAGTACATGAATGTGGAAGAGGATTTCATCAAAGATCTGTTCACTAAAGGTGAGACCCAGCTGGGGCGGGTATTTGTCCAGGAGGCGGCGCTGTCGCCGGACAATGCCCTCTATGTCCTGGACTACGAGCGGGCCAGCGAGGTAATCCGCAGCGCCTCCCATATGGGGGTGGGGGTGTGCTACTGCCGGCACAAGATGGAACATGTCGGCCGGGACTGCGGTGCCCCCAAGGATATCTGCATGACCTTCAACGGCAGCGCCGAATCGCTGACCAAGCACGGATTCGCCCGGCTGGTGGACACTGCCGAAGGGCTGGATCTACTGGCCCAGGCCCAGGAGCTCAATCTGGTCCAGTTTGGTGAAAATGTCCGACAGCGGGTCAATTTCATCTGCAACTGCTGCGGCTGCTGCTGCGAGGCGATGATCGCCGCCCGCCGATTCGCCTGGCTCAATCCGGTCCACACCTCCAATTTCATGCCGGCCGTCGATCCTGAGCTGTGCAACGGCTGCGGTAAGTGCGTCAGCGCCTGCCCGGTGGAAGCGATGAGCCTGGTCTCCGCCAACAACCCCCACAAGCCCAAGATGAAGATGGCCAAAGTCGACCAGGAGCTCTGTCTGGGATGTGCCGTCTGCCTGCGCACCTGCCGGCAGCAGGGCATCCGTCTGGAACAGCGCCCGGCCCGGGTGATCACCCCGATGAACTCGGCTCACCGAACCGTACTTATGGCCATTGAGCGGGGGATGCTGCCGCAGCTGATTTTTGACAATCACGCCCTCTTCAGCCACCGGGCCATGGCCGCCATCCTGGGGGTGATCCTCAAACTGCCCCCCATGAAGCAGGCGATGGCCAGCGATCAGCTGAAATCCCGCTATCTGGAGAAAGCGATCAGCTGGGGGCAGAGCCGAATCAGTGTCTGACAGGCCATGAAGGCGGCGGCTGGGCACCCTGATTTGTCCAGCTTTTCTGTCTGCTTGCCCAGAAAACACAAGTATATCTATAAATTGTCTAAATATTATATACAAAAACTTGACACTCGGCTGGGACTGCGCTATAGTATTAGCTGAAGTTGGCATAAATATCATGGTCGGCCCCTGCGGGCGATGGAGTCAATCTGAACAAATGATCGATCAGAATAAAGGGCGAGTAATCATTACTGGTGGCACTGGGCTCATCGGCCGGGCATTGGCCGGGCAGTTGGCCGCTGACGGATACGAAGTGGTTCTCTTGAGCCGCTCGCCGGAGCGGGCCGGCAGCCTCCCCCAGGGGGTCCGGGCCGAGAAATGGGACAGCGTCAGCGCCGCCGGCTGGGGCCCTCTGGCTGACGGTGCTAAAGCGATTGTCAACCTTGCTGCTGAGAGCCTCGCCGGGGATCGCTTCTTCCCAGCCAAGTGGACCGACGAGCGCAAACAGCAGATCTTGAACAGCCGTAACAGCGCCGGCCGTGCCGTGGTTGAGGCTGTCGAGGCCGCCGAGCACAAGCCGGAACTGGTCATCCAGGCTTCAGCGGTGGGCTATTATGGCCCCCGAGGCGAGGAGCCAATCAGTGTGGATACCGCCCCCGGCACTGATTTCTTGGCCGGTGTCGCCGTTGAGTGGGAGGCGTCAACCAAAGCGGTTCAAGATTCCGGCGTCCGCCAGGTGGTGGCACGCATCGGAATCGTTTTCTCCAAGGGCGGCGGCGCCCTGCACCGGCTGCTGCTGCCCTTCAAGTTATTCGTCGGCGGCCCCATTGGCAGCGGTAATCAGGTTTACGCCTGGATCCATATGGCCGATCTGGTGAATGCTCTCCAGTTCCTGATTGAGAATCCGGAAGCCCAGGGCGCCTATAATTTGACCGCCCCAAATCCGGTGAGCAACGGCCAGCTGGCCCACGCCATCGGCAAGGTCATGGGACGGCCGTCCTTTATCCCGCTGCCAGCCTTCTTATTCAAGCTGATGTTTGGCGAGGTATCGGTGGTGGTGCTTGCCGGCCAAAACGCGCTGCCGGAGCGGATTCAAGCCTTGGGGTTTCGTTTCAAATACCGCAAGGTCAAGGACGCCCTGACCAACCTCATTTAGCCCTGTCGTTTAAGAAGATAATCGTGATATGCAGTCGGGTTAGGCCCGTCTGTTCTGGAGTGCTGCCATGTCAAATCGTGAAGTCGTAGTTGAGAACATCGTCAAGAGCTATGCCCCCGCGGTGGTGGCGGTTGATGATGTCTCTTTCAAAGTAGAATCCGGTCAAATCTTCGGATTTCTGGGCCCCAACGGCGCCGGCAAGAGTACCCTGGTCAAGATATTGACCACCCTGGCGCTGCCCACCAGCGGCCGCGCATTGGTAGGCGGCCATGACGTCGCCACCCAGCCGGCCAAGGTCAGAGAAATCGCCGGCGTGGCCCTGCAGGAGATCGGCATCGATCCGATCATGAAGCCGCTGGAACTGCTCACCCTCCAGGGCCAGCTGTTCGGCTCCAGCAAACGCGACGCGGCGGCCAGAGCGCAGCAGCTGATCGAGTTGGTCAACCTGACCGATGCCGTCGACCGCAAGGCCGGTACCTTCAGCGGCGGCATGCGCCGCCGGCTGGATTTGGCCATGGCCCTGGTCCATGAGCCGGAAATCCTGTTCCTGGATGAGCCCACAACCGGGCTGGACCCCGCCAGCCGGCGGGACGTCTGGGCCGAAGTGCGCCGGCTCAATCAGCAGCTGGGCATGACCATCTTCCTCACCACCCAATATTTGGAGGAAGCGGACGAGCTGGCCGACACCGTGGCGATTATCGATCAGGGGAAGATCGTCGCCTCCGGCTCTCCCGCCAAACTCAGGGCTGGCCTCGGCGGCCAGGCCTCCATCAATTTGGCCTTCGAAAACAAAACGGTGGCCGCCAACGCGGCCCAACTGCTGTCAGATCTGAGCAGCGCGGTGCAGGTGGACCGTGATGTGGTTCGCCTCTATCTGGATAATGCCGCCCAGGCGGTGCCGGGGGTGGTCGCCCGCCTGAACCAGGCTGACGTGACCCTGCTCTCTCTGACCCTGACCCAACCGACCCTGGACGATGTCTTCCTGCAGGTCACCGGGCAGCGGCTCAAGAGTGACCAAACCCAATTTGCTGAGGAGAATGTCCAATGAGTGTGCATACCATTACTGCCGCCGCTGCCCCAGCAGGGCAAAGCAAACATAAACTGCCTTTCTTGACCGAACTGATGTTGATCACCCGCCGCAATCTGCTGGCCGTCGTCCGTATGCCGGAAGCGCTGATGCCGCCGCTGGCGATCAGCCTCTTCTTTCTGGTGATCTACGACTCTACCCTGGGCAAAGCGGCAGGATTCATCCCCAATCTAGGCGGAGGCAGCTACCTGGGTTTCATCCTGCCCCTTTCAATTGTCAGCGCCTCCCTGTCAGGGGCCGGCATCGCCGCCCAAAACCTGGTCCGAGATATTGAGAGCGGCTACTTCGACAAGCTGCTGCTGACCCCGGTCAGCCGGGTGGCCCTGCTGCTGGGAGTCATTCTCTCCGGCGCGGTCATCCTGGGCTTCCAGGCGACTGCCGTAGTCCTTGTGGGCCTGTTGATGGGACTGCAGCCTGCCACCGGCTTTGGCGGCATCTTGATGGTGATCCTGCTGTCGGTGCTGTTGGGCACCGGCTTCGCCGGCTTCACCGTCTCCGCGGCATTAGGCAGCGGCAGCGCCGCCGCTACCCAGGGGGCCAGCTTCATCTTCTTCCCGCTGACCTTCCTGGCGCCCACCTTCGTGCCCATCGAGCTGCTGGACGGTTGGCTGAAAACTGCCGCCCAG
>JAHEEY010000355.1 GCA_024640485.1 Chloroflexota bacterium
CGTTGAAGCTGACGAACTTGACCAGCGGCTTCAGCCCCAGGGACTCGGCCATTTTCCGCTCCATCACGATCACCGCCGCCGCTCCGTCGCTCAAAGGAGACGAGTTGCCCGCGGTCACCGAGCCGCCCAGCTTGAAGACCGGGCGCAGTTTGGCCAACCCTGCTAAGGTGCTGTCTGCTCGGATATGTTCATCCTTGTCCAGGATCACGGTCCGCTTCACCGGGCCGTCGGGACCGGCTTCGACTTCTTCGATCTCGATGGGCAGAATTTCGTCCTTGAAGAGCTCTTTCTCGTACGCCGCTGCCGCCCGCATGTGGCTGCGCAGGGCAAAGGTGTCCTGGTCTTCCCGGCTGACGCCGTACTCCTGGGCCACCTGCTCGGCGGTGTAGCCCATGCCCATGTAGACTTCGGGCAGGTTCTCGACTAAGTATTGATTGGGGCTGATCCGGAAGCCGGTCATGGGTACCTGACTCATGCTCTCCGCGCCGCCGGCGATGATGCAGTCGGCGCCGTTGGCGATGATCCGTTCTGCCGCCAGGGCGATGGTCTGCAGGCCGCTGGAACAGAACCGGTTGACGGTCATCCCGGGCACTTCTACCGGCAGCCCCGCCCGCAGGGCGATGGAGCGGGCGAAGTTGAGCCCCTGCGATCCTTCAGGCATGGCGCAGCCGATGATCACATCGTCCACGGTTTTGGGGTCCAATCCCTCCGCCTGCTTCATCACTTCGGCCACCACCGCCGCCGCCATGTCGTCACTGCGCCAGTTTCGGGTCACACCCTTCTTCGATTTTCCCACAGCCGTTCTTGAAATGGCTACGATTACTGCTTCTCGTGTCATGAGAGTTCTCCTAAACCTAGTTACGCAGCGGCTTGCCCGTCTGCAGCATATGCATGATCCGATCCCGGCTCTTCTCTTCGCCCACCAACGACTTGAACGCCTCTCGCTCCAGATCGAGGATGTACCAGGGGTCTACCCAGGTAGGGGCGCTGAGGTCGCCGCCGCACAGGACGGTGGCCAGCTTGTTGCCGATGAGCTGGTCGTGCTCGCTGGCATAGCCGCCCCAGACAAAGCTCTGCAGACCCAGCTTCAAAGCCGACAGCACATCCCGTCCGGCAGCGTACACCTTTTCGATTTCCGGCGGGCGTGTCCCGGCAGCCACCAGCTGCAGCGCTTTCTTCTTGGCGGTGGACAGCCGGTGTTCGCTGTTCATCACGATGGTATCGGTGTCGGTCAAATAACCGTAGGTGCGGTTTTCCCAGGCGCTGGTGCCCACCTGTGCCGTGGCGATCTGCTGGAACACCTCCTGCATGATCGGCAGGACGTCACTGTTGGCGGTCCGCATCACCGGGTTCACCCGCCGGCGGAGCACCTCTTTACAGCCGCCCCCAGCCGGAATCAAGCCGACGCCGACTTCCACCAGTCCCATGTAGGTCTCGTGATCGGCGACCGCGGTCCAGCCGGCCATGGTCATCTCCACGCCGCCGCCCAGCACCCGCTGGTGCGGCGCGGTGACCACCGGTTTGGGGGCGTGACGCAGCCGGAAGGTGACATCCTGCAGCGCCCAGATGGTTTGATCGATGATATCCCACATCCCTTGAGCGGCAGCGATGCCTATCGCGGCGATATTGGCGCCGACGCAGAAATCCTTGCCGTTGTTGCCCACCACCATGGCGTCGAAATCACTGTTGAGCCGCTCCAGCCCCTTGTTGGCCATTTCCACCATTTCGCCGTCGATGGCGTTCATCTTGGAATGGTACTCCAGCAGCAGCACCCCGTCGCCCATGTCGACCAGGCTGGCGCTGTCGTTGCGGTCCACTT
Organism: Chloroflexota bacterium; assembly: GCA_024640485.1. Lineage (GTDB taxonomy): Bacteria > Chloroflexota > Anaerolineae > Promineifilales > Promineifilaceae > JAHEEY01. The sequence continues at coordinate 1,820 of JAHEEY010000355.1, forward strand.
CTTTGCCGTCCGCCTTCAAGTCGGCGATCCAGATGATATTCTTGTCGATGGGCCGCTTCTTGAATCCCTTGGTCTCGAAGTCGTAGTAGCTGCCGTCTTTATAGAAGCTGTCATGTCCTGCCGCCAGCATCTCTTTGACCCAGCCGGCGACCTCCAGCCCTGCCGCTTCCATCTTCTCCGCCGTCTCGGCCACGCCCAGCATGTCCCAGACCTCGAATGGGCCGGCCTCCATGGCGAAGCCCCAGCGGTTGGCGTCATCGACGTCGGCCAGGCTGTAGGCGATTTCGGGGGCCACATAGGCGGCGTAGACCAGGTTGAAATACATGGTGTCGCGGACAAAGGTGGCGGCGCGGTCATCGTAGGCCAGCAGGTCACGGAGACGCTGGCCCAAATCTTTGGTTCCCCGCACCGCGCCTACGGAATCGAAGCGCACCTTGGATGGGGGCTGGTATTCCATGGTCTCGAAATTGAGCACCCAGAACTCCCGCTTGCCGTCGACCATGGTCTTACGGTAGAAGCCCTGACCGGTCTTATTGCCCAGCCATTTATTTTCCAGCATCTGCCGGGCGACGGCCCCGCTGCGTTCGCCGTTCAGTATCTCCCGGTACTTGTCGTGGGCGATAGCCGGGTACAGGTTGCTGTTGACATGGTGCATCACGTCCAGCCCCACCAGGTCGGTCAGCCGGTAGCTGCCGGTGGACGGGTTGCCGATCAGGGGGCCGGTGAGGGCGTCCACTTCCTCGACAGTATAGCCGTGCTCCATGGCATACTCACTGCGGTAGGAGCCGGCGACAGCGATGAACCGGTTGGCGATGAAGTTCGGTGTGTCCTTGCAGACCACCACACCTTTGCCCAGGACATCCCGGCCGAAGGATACCATGAATTCCAGGACCTCAGGGGCGGTGTCTGGGGTGGGGATGATTTCTAACAGTTTGAGGTAGCGGGGCGGATTGAAGAAATGGGTGCCCAGGAAATGGGCCCGGAATTCATCGCTGCGCCCGGCGGCGATGCTGTGAATGGGAATGCCGGAGGTGTTGGAGCTGATGATACTGCCCGGCTTGCGCACCGCTTCGATCCGTTCCATCAAAGCTTGTTTAGGGGCCAACTGTTCAATGATCACCTCAATGATCCAGTCGCAATCGGCCAGCTTGTCGAAGTCGTCTTCGATGTTGCCGATGGTGATCAAGCCGCCCCGATCAGCCCGGGCCAAATTAGCCGGGCGCGCTTTGGCCATGCGATCATACAGCGTCTGCACGATCCGGTTCCGGGCGGCGGGATCATTATTCTCTTCCGCGGTCAAATTCGGGGGGACAATATCTAACAAGACAACAGGAATACCGATATTGGCCAGGTGCGCGGCAATACCTCCCCCCATTGTCCCTGCGCCAATAATGGCAACTTTGTCAATCTGGACTCTCATAGGTGAATTCTCCTAGAAAATTGTGGGAAACAACCCGTTAAATTGTCAGTAGATAGGTCGATCGACAGATGACACTACGAGCCAGGCGACGATGCCCTTCTTTGCGCTCCCCTAGCTCCGACTCACGATAAATTGTATCACATTCCCGGCCAGCGCCGGACAATTGCGTCGCTCATGCGCGCGATGCGGACCATTTCTTTGACATCATGTACCCGGACGATGTCGGCGCCGCGGTCGATGCCCAGGGCCACGGTGGCGGCAGTCCCTTCCATCCGCTGGTCCGGCGGCAGGTCCAGGGTGTAGCCGATGAACGATTTGCGGGAGCTGCCCAGCAGGATCGGGAAGCCCATCGCCTTGAACTGATCCAGCTGGTCAATCAGCTGCAGGTTCTGGGCCACCGTCTTGCCGAAGCCGACACCAGGATCGATGATGATTTGACTGCGCTCAATGCCGGCGGCATCGGCCAGCTCGATGCTCTGGCCCAGTTCCGCGATGATGTCGGCGATCAGGTCATCGTATTCGATGCCCACGTACCTACCCCCCAGATGGTCCTGCTGACTCACATTCTTGGGCTTGCTGCGGTTGTGCATGATGATCACCGGGCAGCGCCATTGGGCCACCAGCGGCGCCAGGCCGGTATCCATCCGCAGCCCCCAGACATCGTTGACCCAATCGGCGCCGGCATCCAGACAGGCGGCGGCTACCGATGCCCGGTAAGTGTCGATGGAAATGGGCACGGAGACCGCCTGCCGTACGGCGGCGACCACCGGCAGCACCCGGGCCAGTTCTTCGGCCGCCGAGACCGGCAGGCTGCCCGGACGGGTGCTTTCGCCGCCGATGTCGACGATGTCAGCCCCTTCAGCTACAAAGCGCACCGCCTGGGCCACAGCCGCCTCGGCCACCGCTTCGTCGGTCAGAATCCCATCGCCAGAGAAGCTGTCCGGGGTGGCGTTGACAATTCCCATCACATAGGTACGTCTGCCCCATTCCAAGGGCTGCTTGTTCAAGAAATCTCTCCTGGCCGCGGCGAATCTGGGGTCAAGCTCGCCGACTTGATGCACATCGTCATGGGGTATGGCTGCCAGCATCTGCCTCACACTGAGCCCGCTCTCCGGATGGATATTTCCTGGGGACAGGTCAGCCAGCGGCGCCAACACGAAGCCCCGGCTGGCCATCTCCAGGTGGGGAATATCGAGGTTCTCCCCGTGCAGGCAGAGATTATCCATCAGTAAGATGTCAATATCGATGAGCCGCGGGCCCCACCGCACCGCCGGCTGGCGTCCCATCTCAACTTCCAACCCTTTGATCGCGGAAAGCAGCTGCCCCGGCGCCAGTTCGCTACTGCCGGCGGCGCAGATGTTGAGGAACTGCGGCTGCTCCTCCAGACCCCAGGGGTCGGTCTCATAAACGGGCGAGACCGCCGCGATTTCGGCAAACGCTCCCAGACCCTCTATCGCCCGCAGCAGATTGAGCCGCCGGTCACCCAAATTGCTGCCCAGGCCCAGAAAAAACTCACTCATATCACATCGCTTTAAGAGATGGAAAACAGATGACCCCCCGAAGTTCCGGGGGCCGTCCTCCTTGGTTTGACAGAGCCAATTGGACCCTGCCGCAGGCATTTATAGCACGCGGCTGAAACGGCGTCAATCGAGCCGGAGGGGCTGGAATGGCGCTGATTTTTCCCTTGGCGTCGGGGCGGGCGGTCGCCCGCTGGATAAGGACCTCACCCTGCAGTACAATCCGCTGATGAGACTCCGGCTGGCACTATTTCTGGTTGTGGCGACATGGCTGCTGACATCACCCGGAAGGCGGGCGGCGGCGCAGGAAGGCGGCCCGCAGGCGGTGGCGATCTTGCCTGGCGACAGCTGGGTATCGTTG
>JAHEEY010000036.1 GCA_024640485.1 Chloroflexota bacterium
CGAAATGGTCAGGCAGCAGCGCATATAGCGTGGTCTCCCGGCAATTCCCCTGGGTATCGCACAACCAGACAGGCACATCTCCGGCAAACTCGGTCAATACCTGCCGGCAGGCACCGCAAGGGGAGCCGGCGTTTTCGGTACAAACAGCCACTGCCAATACGCTGCGAATGCCTTCAGAAACCGCTTTGAATACAGCGTTTCGCTCCGCACAGGTTGTCAGGCTGTAGGAAGAATTCTCGACGTTAACCCCGGTGATGATCCGGCCACCCTCAGTCAAAATAGCGGCGCCTACCGCGTAGTTTGAGTATGGTGCATAAGCATGTTTCCGCACCTGGCAGGCTGCCTCCAAGAGTGCCTCTTTTTGTTGAACAGTTACCATCGCAGACTCCGATTGAATCAAGTTCTCTTGCTCATTATATCTGATTCCGACGGCTGGGCGCTCATTCAGGCGCCGTCAGGTCAATTCCAGCCGCCGGACAAGGTGCCGCTGGAATAAAAAAGGACTGAGCTTGAAGCTCAGTCCTTTCTATCAGGCTGGGGCGGAAGGATTCGAACCTACGAATGGCGGATTCAAAGTCCGCTGCCTTACCACTTGGCGACGCCCCAACAACTTGGCCTAAATGTTAGCACAAGGCACCTTGAAAGGCAACCGGCGAATTGCTCGGGAAGATAGAAATCCGCATCGGGCAAGCAGCCACTTGCACAGCCGCCGTTGGCTCGCTTACAGATCTACGCGACCATCCAGTGCCCGACCAAGGGTGATCTCATCGGTGTATTCTAAATCCCCACCGACTGACAGTCCGCGTGCCAACCCAGTCATCCGAACGCCGGTGTCAGCCAACCGGCGCTTCAGATATAGCGCGGTCGACTCCCCTTCCAGGGTGGGATTTGTGGCCAAAATAATCTCGTCAAAATCCCCTTCCGAGACTCGCTTAACCAGCTCATCTATTCTAAGATCTTCGGGGCCAATCCCCTCAATGGGAGAGATGGCCCCGTGCAGTACGTGATATTGTCCACTGTATGCCCGGGCGCGTTCCAAAGCCAACAGGTCCAACGGCTCCTCAACCACACACAGCAGCCGCTTGTCCCTGGTGTCATCCTGGCAGATCAGGCAGGGTTCTTCTTCCGTAATGTTGAAGCAGATGGAGCAGAAACGGGTCTTCTCTTTCAGCTCCTGCAAGGCGACCGACAGATCCAGGGCCAGCTGCCCGCCAGAGCGGAGCAGGAAGAAGGTCAACCGGGCAGCGGATTTAGAGCCGATGCCCGGCAGTCGAGAAAACTCATTGATCAGCTGTTGTACGGGGCGCGGCAGGGCATTGTTGACCATCCCTACAGTCCGCCCATGCCGCCTAGCAGGCTATCCAGGCCGCCGCCGAGGCCGCCGGTGATGCCTTCCATTTTCTGGGCCGCCATTGCCTGGGACTGCTCGATCGCCGCATTCACTGCCGCTACCAACATGTCCTGGAGCATTTCAACATCGTCAGGATCAATCACTTCGGGGTCGATGGTGATGGATTCAATCCGCTGATGGCCGGTGACCACGATGGAGACAGCGCCGCCGCCGGCAGTGACGGTAATGGTTTCATCGGCCAGTTTTTCCTGGGCTGAAGCCATGTCCTCCTGCATCTTCTGGACCTGAGCCAACATATTTCCCCCTTTTGGCCGGGGGGCTTTCGCTTTCTTCGGTTTGCCGCGATATGATCTTTTTGCCATGTTATTGTTCCTTTTCTCGTCCAGATGCCCCAAGTAGACGGGCGGTCACTATCCCCCACCCGCCGGCAGCGTCCAGACGAGCTGCTTAATTATCATCTCGGACCACACCACCCAACTCGTGGGCAATGGCATGGAAATCCTCTTTGGAGACAACGATTGAATATTCACTGGTGACCACACAACGGACCAAGCATTCCCTATTCAGGAGTGCCGACAGCGCTTCGGCCATCAGCTGTTTGGCGCCCTCTGTGTTGTCGAATTTCTCTTTGAAAATGGGGTAGTCAAATCCCAGAACCAGGGTCTGGCCTTCAATCGCCAGCGGCTTGCCCATATTGAGCAAAGCCGGCAGGTTCTTGTTGCGGGAACCCAACTGAGCCAGCAGCTCCGGCCATACCGAGGCCACCGTCTGCAGCGACAGCCTTTGACCTGGTGCCGGAACCGCCGATGTTTCAGCCGGTTGAACCGTTGAAGCAGCTTGTGTGGGTGCTGGCTCCGTCTCTGCCGGCTTCTCCTCGGTCGCTTTTGGAGCCTCTGCCGCAGGCTCATCGACCACGATGGGACCGGCTTCTGGGGCTGGTTTTGGTTTCCTGGCTGCAGCCTGCGGTTTGGCAGGCGCCACTTGCGCCGCAGACTTGATAGGCATGGGGGTAGATGTCTCCGGAAGCAAGCCAATGAAAGCGAGCTCTAGCGGCAGCTGCGGCTGCCAGCTGCCGGTCGGCGTCATGGCGGCTTCGCTGAAACGTTTAACAGACTCAATCAGCAAATTGCGTGGGGCCCGATTAGCCTGAGCGAGCATCTCAGCACTCCGCTCCACTGGACCATCGATATCAATGGCGGTGCCGGCTGCCTGCAGCAGCAGCAGTTCCCTCAGGTAAACTACCATCTGGCGGCAAAATTGACGGGCATCCGTTCCAGAGGCCAGGGCATCATGAATGATAGAAAGGCCGGTGGCGCCGTTGCCGTCGAGCCAGGCATCGGTCAGGTTAATCACCGCGCTGTCGGTCGCCGTGCCCAACACCATTTGGGCGCGTTCCAGGGTAATCGTGTCGCCAGGCGCGGTTACCAGCTGATCCAACAAACTCTCGGCATCCCGGAGGCTGCCAGCTCCCTGCCGGGCAATCAAGGCGACCGCCTCCGGCTCCAGCTGCAGCGACTCTTTCTCGGACAGCCACAAAAGGCGTCCGGTGATCTCCGCATCGGTGAGCAGCCGGAAGTTAAACTGCTGGCAGCGTGACTTGATGGTCAGAGGGACCTTGTGTTCTTCGGTGGTCGCCAGAACAAACATGGCATGGGACGGCGGCTCTTCCAGGGTCTTCAACAGGGCATTGAAGGCAGCCGCCGACAGCATGTGGACCTCATCGATGATGTAAACCTTCATCCGCCCCTGACTCGGCGAGAAATTGATTTTGTCGCGCAGATCGCGAATATCGTCAACACCGGTATTGGAGGCGGCATCTATCTCGATAAGGTCCAGGAACCGGCCTTGATTGACCGCCTTGCATACGGCGCATGCATCACAAGGCCGCTGAACTGGATCGTCGTGAAGGCAGTTGACTGCCTTGGCCACCAGCCTGGCGGTCGTGGTCTTGCCAGTTCCACGGGGGCCGCAAAACAGATAAGCGTGAGACAACCGATCCGCGGCGACGCTGTTCATCAGCGTGCGGGTCACATGTTCCTGACCAACAATTTCATCAAATCGGGCTGGGCGCCATTTACGATAGAGAGCTTGGGACATTTGATTTTAGTTTAGCACCTAGTCAAACGAGTGACAAGGCGCGCATAGGTTTACGAAACTGGATAAGGAAGCTATCTGCCGATGCTGTCAAACAGGCCAGGGTTAGCCGAAACCCACTGATACAAATCGCGAATACCATCCCTGGGAGCCACTGCGGGCCGCCATCCAAGCCGAGCGGCAGCTTTGCTGATATCGGCGATGAACACCCGCTGATCCCCAGGGCGCCAATCATGCCGGGTGACCGCAATCGGGCGATGGGCCAGCGATTCCAGCAGCGGCTCAAACTCAGTCCAGATTGAGAGGGTATTACGCGGGCCGCCGCCGATATTGAAAACATCCCCTTTCAAGGTATCTATTTGTTCGATCCCTTTCTGGTAAGCGTTAACCAGATCCGAGACATGCAGCAGGTCGCGCACCTGCTTGCCGTCTCCATAAATGGTAATCGGCCGGTTGTGCACCGTGGCGATGATAAAATGGGCCACCCATCCTTGATCCTCGACGCCGAATTGACGGCGTCCGTAAATACAGGATTGGCGAAAGACCAGGGTCTTCAGCCCGTAAATCCTGGCATAGTCGATCATATATTGGTCGCCGGCACCTTTGGAACAGCCGTAGGGAGAATGGAAGTCCAACGGGTAGCTCTCGGGGATACCTTCAGTGTAGTCGGCATAGCCGTAGCGAATTTGGTCACTGACTACCTTTACCCCTTCCATGCCGCCGTACACCTTGTTGGTCGAAGCGTAGAGCACCGCCGCTTCAGGGGCTTGCTGTCGGACCGCTTCCAACAGATTGAACGTACCCATAGCATTGATCTCGAAATCTTCCCGGGGGTTTTCCACAGAGGTGGTTACCGCCACCTGGCTGGCAAGATGAAGAACCACATCGGCTCCAGTCACTGCCGCTGCCAGAGAATCGTAGGTGCGCACATCGGCCTGGATCAGCCGCATCCGGTCACCATGCCGCTGCCGGAGCCATTCCACATTGGCCGGCCCCCCTTTGCGGGATAGGTTGTCATACAAAAGGACTTCATGCCCTTGTTTCAGGAAATGGTCGGCACTATTACATCCGATAAATCCGGCACCGCCGGTAATGAGAATCTTCATAAGTCAGTCGTATTTCCCGCACTCTCACAGCCGAACGCTGGTTTGGCTGCCGTTCTGCGAGTGCATCATTTCTCAGCTATTCGTCTGTGCAGATTGGCTGGCTAGGCGAAAGTAAAGAGCGGCACGATTCTGCTCAAGGGTCTGATAATAAGCCGCATCCAACGGAGCGACGGTCATCAGCACCGCGTTTTCGCCGGTATCGCGATAATACCCCTTTCGGAGTCCGACCTGGTCAAATTGGTATTTCCTGTACAGGGCCCGTGCCGCCAGATTGCCTTCACGCACTTCCAGGGTGGCGAGCTGGGTCGCCTGTTCATTGGCCATGAAGAGCAAGTTCAGCAGCAGCAGCTCGCCCAATCCGCGGCGGCGCCACGCCGGTGTCACCGCGATGCTGCTGACGTGGGTTTCATCGGCGATCAACCAATAGCCGGCATAGCCGATAATAGTCTCTTCGCCGGCGGCGTCGGCAGCGGTCAGCACCTGGTAATGAGCCAGCTGGTTCTCGGTGAGCTCATAGCGATACAAGCTGGCCTTGGTTGGGGAAGGAAAACCCAAGCGATCAATTTCCAGGACAGCATCAATATCAGCCAACTGCATAGGATAAAGGCGGTACGGAGCCGGAGGGGTGAGCATGATAGGGTTCGGTTGGGCGTCCAAGATCGGCTTCTCTAAACGGGACCGCATCAATTGCCTGCGGGATCGCGCAGGTAGATCGGCGCCAACGTATGGGCGTCATCGACGTCTGAGGCACGCAGCCGCTTCCAGCCAATCTCCGCCAGGAAGCCGGATCTTCTAACAGAAGCAGCGGGGGAGACGAGGTGGTACGCTTTGCTGGCAGCGCGGATCATCTTTGCCGCTTCTGGGGTGATCTCACCGGCGAAGGTCATCGCTTCTCCGTCCAGATCAGCCAGCAGGTTCTCCCAGGAATCGATGAGCGGCTCGCCAACGGACGACCATTGATTGTCCTGCCAATGATATAACGCCGCGCAGACCCGCTTGCGTCCGGCAGCCGCGGTGGCCAACAGACGGCCGTTCATAGGGCCAAAAGAAGCGGCGACAATGTCCAAGGTGGGCACGCCGATCAGGGGCACCTGGTTCGCCAGGGCCAATCCTTTGGCCAAGGCCAATCCCACCCTCAGTCCGGTGTAGGAACCGGGGCCGATAGCAACGGCAACACCCTTCAACTCTGCTGCACTAATGCCGCCCTGTCTGAACATCTCTTTAATGGCAGGGGTCAATTCAATGGTATGCGTATTTACACAGTGCCAGCCGGTCTCAGCGACCACCGATTTTCCATCATGCAATGCTATGCCAGCCCAGCGGGTAGCGGTATCAATTGCCAGTATCATGTTTCACCTAATAACAATCGTGCGACAATCGCCTGGCTCAGGAGCAACTTGGCACACAAACAGCCAGCTTCTATATCCCAAAAGCGCTGTGTTTGAATGCTTCCAGCAGTTTGGCAGAGCGCTTGCCGGAAGCGGTAAATCTAAGGGTGCGACGAGTCATATTCACATAGCCGATCTCAATCCAGAGACGATCGTCCGACAGCATCGATTGGATGCGCTCAGGCCATTCAATCATGACGGCAGCCTCTTCATCTAGGATATCTTCGAAGCCTACCGACTCAACATCCCCCTGGCTTTCCAGGCGGTAGCAATCAATATGGTAGAGGATGCGATTGTCCTTCAAGCGCGGATATTGGTTGACCAGCACATAGCTGGGGCTGGTGACACGGATAGCAGCACCCCACCCGCGGCCGATTCCGCGGGCCAACGCTGTCTTTCCCATGCCCAAATCACCCGAGAGGCAAAGTAAGTCGCCCAGCTGAAGAAGCTCGCCGAGCCGGACGCCCAAACGCACCGTTTGCTCCACGCTGCTGCTGATAAAATCGACTGTCCATTTGTCTAGAATCGCCATATCGCTCTCGATCAAAAACGCTACCTAGTGAACTGCGAATACAAGTCGTCACTCTATTATACCTTCGCTTGCCATTCATGGTATGATATTGGGCGGATTATCAAGGAGACACAATGCGCGTCCTGGTTATTTCTGACATTCACGCTAACCTCGCGGCGTTTCAAGCGGTGCTGCAGGATGCCAAGGGGAAGTGGGACCAACTATGGTGCCTCGGCGATGTGATTGGCTATGGGCCAAATCCCAACGAATGCGTGGCACTGCTGCGCGAGCAAGACCACATCAGCTTATCCGGAAATCATGATTGGGCCGTTCTGGGCAAAATCGACATCACCATCTTCAATCCTGAAGCTCGGAAAGCGATTGAATGGACCCGTTCTGTGGTGAGCAGCGAAAGCTACAACTACCTCGATGGCCTCCCCACGATGATAGAGATGGCACCGTTTACATTAGCCCACGCCAGCCCTCGCCAACCGGTCTGGGAATATATCCTCGACATCGGTACAGCCGCGGCTAATCTCGAGCATTTCAACACCCCCTACTGTTTGGTAGGTCACACCCACGTGCCAATTCTCTTTGCAGAAGAGATAGGGAGCAACAAAGTACTGCCGTATGGAGCCGCCGTGGGCACCCCCATCCAACTGAACAAAAGACGGTGCATCATTAATCCTGGTTCTGTTGGCCAACCTCGCGACTCTGATCCGCGCGCAGCGTACGTCCTGCTCGATACAGAGAAGTTGATCTGGGAATTCAATCGAGTGGAATATCCAGTTCGTCAAACCCAAGAGTCGATGCGTTTAGCCGGCATTCCCGTGCGCCTGGCTAGACGGCTGGAGTTTGGCTGGTAGCATCCGTTCCAATCTTTCGGGAACCTCACGCCTATTCAAAACGTCTCTACTTCATACGACTAATCTTGATGGAGGTTTGCCATGTCTACAAAGAAAGCATTGTTGTGGTTATTCCTGTTCGCACTCCCGCTGGTCTCATGCGCCAGTCAGGCAGAGATGTCTGCTGGGATGCCAGCGTATGATACTGCCAGCAGCGTTGACGACAGTTTCTACGCCGGCGAAGCCGAAGCGGCGTATGGTGATAGGTCCCTCAACAACAGCAGCGCTGCCAGCAGCCTCCCACCGGCGCAGGCGCAGGAACGGCTGATCATTCGCACCGGCAATCTGAGCATTGTGGTTGAAGATACGGAAGCCACCTTGGCCAAGATCAGCGAGCTGGCGGCGAGCGGCAATGGTTGGGTGGTCAACAGTTCTGTATACCAATACAGCGGAGACGCCAAAACAGGTGAGATCACCATCCGTATTCCAGCCTCAGATTTCAGCCGGATCGTTTCTCTGGTAAAGGATATGGCCCTGGAAGTCACTTCAGAGGACAGCTCCGGTCAGGATGTCACCGATGAATACGTCGATCTATCCTCCCGGCTTGGGAATCTGGAAGCGACCGCTGCGCGGGTGCGCAACTTCCTGGATGAGACCCGAAATGTTGAAGAAGCGCTGGCCGTGAATGTCGAGCTGAGCCGGCTGGAAGGGGATATCGAGCTTATCAAAGGGCGGATGCAGTATCTGGAGCAGTCGGCGGCGTATTCGACCCTCACCGTTCATCTGACACCGGATGTGCTGTCTCAGCCCATCGAAGTAGCCGGCTGGCGCCCTAAAGGGATTGCTAAAGAAGCGATCGAAGCATTAGTCGCCACCCTGCAAGGATTGGCCAATCTCCTAATATGGTTTGTCATCTACCTGCTGCCGGTCCTGCTTCTGCTGGGGGCTCCTGCTTGGCTGGTAGTCCGTGCCGTACGCCGGCGGCGCCAGAGAAGGCGGGCCGCCGCGCAAAGCAGCGAATAGCCGCCCGTCTTCTGTTATGTAAACCTGATGCTGTGGCAGGTATGCTATTGGGACATCCCGTCCCTAAATGTCACAAATCAAATGACCGGCTCTGTCGCAACTGGCATATTCTTACCAGCAACGGCAAGCCGGTCCTTTTTTATCTGTCCGAGGCGATCATCTGCTCGCGATAGGTAACACCGAGACAACGGCGATCCGCAGATTACGCGCTCGTGTCTTTATGTAAAATAAACTGCCGGGTAGATGAGTGGCTAGACTTGAATGGCGCTTCTAATCTCTTTGGCACATTTTTGGAAGGAACGGGTCCCCTGGATCTCCAGCTGACGGGGCCTGGGCAGCCCGATGGGCACCCGATGTATCAGCGCGGCAGGATCGCCGACCGCGGGCCTGCCGCCCATCACCAGCACTTCATCCGCCAGCATGACCGCTTCAGTGATGCTGTGCGTGACCATAAAGACGGTCACCGGCAGCGCATGCCAGATGCGGAGCAGCTCCTGTCCCATCCGTTCCCGGGTCAGCGCATCAAGGGATCCAAAGGGTTCATCCAACAGCAGCAGCGCCGGGCGATGGACCAATGCCCGGGCGATGGCCACCCGCTGGGCCATCCCCCCACTCAATTGAGCCGGGTAACTCCCCTCAAAACCGGCCAAACCCACCAGTTCAATCATCTCCTGAACCCGGTATCTGGACTCTTGATCGGCCTGTCGCTGCAGTTCCAAAGGCAGCTGAACATTCTCGGTCACTGTGCGCCACGGCATCAGATTGTCCCGCTGAAAGACGACTCCGATGGGATCTGTGGCGCTGGACTCAGGCAGGTCAGCCATGCTGATGCGGCCCGATGTTGGCTTCAGCAGCCCACCGAGCAGCCGCAGCAAGGTAGATTTCCCCACGCCGGACGGGCCCAATAGTGCCACAAAGTCGCCGGCATTGATCGTCAAAGAGATGTCTTCCAAGACATGAAATTGGCCATCTGGGAATATGTAGCTAACCTGTTCGGCAACCAGGAACGGTTGGTTTTCCATACGATCCGCACTAGAGGTCAGAGCGCGGGCTGGCTCTGACCTCTGATAATTCAATTACGGCTGTGTTTTCTGCACAAATTCGTTGGTAAAGGCGGATGAGAGATCTTCGACGGGGGCATCAAGGAAACCCATTCCCAGGAGGACGTCTTGTGTTTGCTCCCAAGAATCAGGGTCGGTCTCACCCAGGACATCAGCCTGCCACATCGGCAGTGATGCTTCCAGAACGGGCAGCCGGCCGTCATCCAGTCCCTCAACAAAATCCTTGCTGATGGCGTACGCTTCAGCGGAGTCTGCCAGGGTATCGGCCAGCCCACGCAGAATGGCGCGCACAAATCCCTCCACCAATTCCGGGTTGTCCGAGATGGTCGATTCATTGGTAATGACGCCGTTGGCGACCATGTCGATGAAGTCAGCCACATAAATGACATTTATCGCTTCGCCGATAGAATCCAGCTGCACCGGCTCGTTGTTGGCATATCCGACAACAGCTTCGGCCTGATCGGCCAAAAGCGATTCCACCTGGTTGAAGCCAATTTCAACGCCGTTGACATCTTCAGGGGCCAGCCCGTTGGCAAACAGCAGTCCGCTGTATCCAACGTAGCTGGCGCCGAAGAATCCGGGCAACCCCACAGTCCTGCCGACCAGATCCGACGGCTGCTGGATGCCGGCACCCTCTTTGCTGATGATAGCGATGGGGAACTTCTGGAACCATTCCATCACATAGACCAAAGGCAATCCCTGGGCCCTAGCCAGGATCACCTGCTCGCCGCTGACCACCGCAAACTGCAGTTCTTCAGCGCCTACCAGAGCGACACCATCGGTTTCAAAGCTGTAGTCAAACTCGACCTCGATACCTTCTTCGGCGAAGTACCCTTTTTCCACCGCCACATAGAAGGGGGCGTACTGGGGATCGGGAATGTATCCCATCGGCAGCCGGATCTGGATCAATTCTTCCGATTGAGACGCTTTGCAAGCGGTGACCGCCAGCACTAGAACGACAAATAGAAAGACTCTCTTCAACATTGACAAACTCCATACACCCGCAGACACAAATCTGCCGGAAGTTAATTTTTGGCTTGCCAGCGCAGCATTCTCTTTTCGACCAGCGCTACTACGCCGTACATGGTTAAGGCGATGACCGCCAGAGTTACCAACACCACAAAAACCAGGGCTGTCTTGAATTGATACCTCGCGGTCACCAGCAAGAATCCGAGGCCCTGGCTCTTTGGCTGGACGAACTCGCCTACAAGGGCGCCGATCACTGAAAGTGTCGCCCCGACTTTCAAGCCGGCCAGCAAGATAGGCAGAGAAGCTGGCAGCTCCAGCTTGTAGAAGATCTGCCGGCGGGATGCCTGCAGTGAGGCCATCAACTCATAAAGCTCCGCCGGAACGGACCGCAAACCGGCGATAATGTTCACCAAGATCGGGAAGAACACGACGATGACGGCTACCAACACCCTGGCCCAATAGGTGGAACGCACCCAAATGGTCAATAAGGGAGCGATGGCGATAACAGGAATCGCCTGAGAAGCAATCAAATAGGGGGAAAGCAACCGCTCCGCCAATTGAGATTTCGCCAGCAAGTAGCCCAAAGGCAAGGCGATCAAGCTGCCGATAATCAACCCTGGGATCACTTCACTGATAGTATAAAGGCTGTGCTTCAGCAGCCGCCCATCTCTCAAGACGATCAGGAACTGCTGCCACACGTCAACTGGCCCTGGCAGGATGAAGCGGGCGTACCCGCCCCAGGCAACCAGAAGGTGCCAGCCCAGCAGCAGGCCCAGGAAAGATATGCTAATGATCAACCAGGTTGGTTGCTTGTTCAGCCAAGGCACAATCCACCTCATTGAATGAGTTCGAGTTAGCAGGGAGAAGCGAACACGGGGAAATCCGCAGGGAACAATAGAGGGCCTGATTGATCAAAAAACCCCACGATAGACGTGGGGCAATCATCAACAGCTGGCCAGCATTAAAATAAAGCATGGCTGTCAGCGGAGATCACGAATAGCAAAATCTACCGCCGATCCCATCAACAGGCCGCTTGTACCTTCTCCCATCCAGACTTTAACTGTCGGCTCTGGAGTCGCACCAGATCAACCATCAAAATGCTCGTTGTCACTTATCGGTTCGCGGGCTTCGTTTCAGCAACGTTTACCGCCGATCGGGAATTTCACCCTGCCCCGAAGGTTACTTATTCTTTTGTAGAAGTCAATCCGATTATATCAACAGGCTTCTCGACGTCAATGTTGATGAGCAGCAGAGCCCGGGCTGAGCAACTCAGTCCGGGCTCCATAGTTATACAACTTATTTGTACTTGGAAATCATGCAGAGCTGGTTATTCGGCCGGCTCATCCTTTTTCCCGGGATCATTCTTGACACCGCCAGCGGGTGCGTCCTTCAGGCCGGGGAGACTGCTGATCGCGCTCAAGAAATCTATCCCAGTGAGCGCTTCGATAGTCGCGGGAACCTGGGCGATGATGTTGGTGACATCCTTGGTGATCTTTGAGGCACCGGCGCCGCTGTCGCCATCGCCACCCGAACTAATCACCACAATACGCTCGGTCTTAGACAGCGGTTGGGCAATAGCCGCCGCTACCTCTGGCAATCCATCCAGCAGCTGCTGAATGACCGCTGCCTGAGTGTATTCTTTCCAGGCATCCGCCTTCTTCATCGTCGCTTCCGCTTCAGCCAACCCCTGCTGACGAATAACCTCAGCCTGGGCTAAACCTTTTTGACGCAGGATTTCAGCCTCAGCCAAGCCCCTGGCCTTGATGGCGTCAGCCTCCGCCTCACCTCTTCGCCGGATCGCCTCCGCCTCACCAGTCGCCTCGGTCTGCAGCTGGTACTGCCGGGCATCTGCCAGGGTACGTACCCGATGCTGTTCCGCTTCCGCCGGCTTTCGCACGGTGGCGTCCAACTCTTGCTCGCGCCGCAGCGCTTCCTGATGTTGAACTTCGATCTGCTTCTTCCGCTGAACGACCTCAACTTCAACCTCTTCGGCGCGGACTTCCTGGTTGGTGATGTTGGTCTGAAGCGTGTAGGCCAGCTCCGCCTCTGCTTTCTTTCGGTTGGTCTCTTTCTCGAAAGCGGCTTTCTGAACCTCATAAGTCTTTTTGCTTTCGGCAATCTTGGTCTCGGCGATGAACTTCTCCGATTCACCTTCCTGCCGGGCGCGAGCGCTCTCGATGGTGGCATCACGGGCTGCTCCAGCTTCGCCGATGGCGGCATCCCGCTTCACCTCAGCAATACGGGGACGTCCCAGCGCTTCAAGATAGCCTTCGGTATCGCTAATGTCCTTGATGACAAAGGAGACGATCTCCAGGCCCATACTGGCCATATCATCCCCGGAGACTTCTTGTACTTTTTGAGCGAATGCCTCACGGTCACGATACAGCTGCTCTACCGTCAAGGTGCCTAGAATCGCCCTCAAATGGCCGGCCAAAGTTTCGTGGGCCACATATCGGATTTCTTCGTCGCTTTTGGATAGAAACTGAATCGCTGCCGTCTTGACCGAGTTGGTGTCACTGCCTATCTTGACCTGAGCCACGCCATCGACTGTGACCGGGACGCCTTGACTGGTGGGGACGTCTGGCGTGGTCACTTCGATTGTCATGATCTCCAGGGACAGCCGATCAACCCGCTCTAGAATAGGCCAGATGAAGGATCGTCCGCCGGTGACAATGCGCGCTTCCTTGCCCTGCCCGGATATGATCAGCACTTCATTAGGTCCGACCTTCTTGACGCGGCTGGCGTAAACAAAGATTAGAGCGAAGAAAACAAATACAACCGCTGGAATAAGAATCGCGACAACTCCCTGCATCTCATCATCCTCCGTATAGGTACATGGAAACGACTAACTCTACAATCCCGATCCGCACAGTGACTACTTATCAGGCTGCCGCACCACGGCAACCCGTCCGGTAACTCGTTCTATCACAACCGTCTCCCCTCTGCTGATTTTTTCACCAGAGAGGGAGCGTGCCCCCAGGGTGACCCTACCGCTGACATTGTCGAAGGCTATTTGTCCCAACCCACCTGCTGGGATTGAGATGATGACTTCGACATCTCTGCCAACCGCGTCATCAGAAAGGCTGAAGTGGCTCGATTTACTTGGGGATAGTACGTAAATGAAAAACGCCTGCGCCGAAGCGCCAACCAAGAGGCCAACTCCCACCGCCCATATGATGCTGGGGATCGCCTCTTTATCCAACCAGAGCCGGGCGATCAATCCGGTCAAACCAAAGGTAGCTCCAAATATCGCTAATGCAAACGGACTGACGCTGATGAAATCGAAGCCAGAATCGACATCGGCATCAACATCAAAGTCGAGATTAAGCGCATCCCCGAATTCGGCTCCCAACAACGTGATAACGGCAAAAATGAAGCTGACCAAAACAACGCCAGCGAAAACTAGATTGAGGGTCCCAGAAGCCAGAAATTCGTTCAACATGTTGACACTTTACTCCGGTTACATTGACGACTTGAGTTCATTATACTCAGTGGCTATCCGCCAACGCAATAGCAGGCTCCGGCGGCATCTGCTGGTTTACACCGAGGATTCATATCTTTTCTTCTTTACGTAGGATCGCTTGGTTATGTTGCGCCAGCTCTGGCAGCACCAGAGACGCGCCAACCAATTCCTAAAAACCGTAAATCGCGATCAAACAGATTTCCTACCGATGATCATTTTATTTGTGATATACTACTTTCTGAATTTGCTATCATTTGCGAAGGAGATTACTTTTAGATGGCTACGACGAGAAAAAGAAGAACATCGAAACCGAAAGGCAAGACCGCTCCCACATTCCAGAGGAAGCGCAGAAAATCCTTCTCCGAAAAAGCGACCATTATCTTGGGTATTGTGATCGCCCTCAGTATGGTTCTCGCGCTGGTTGTCAATATCGGCAGCAGCGCCTTTTAGGACGCCGCAAACACAATCAAAAACAAAGCAACGAAGGCCAGACCGCCATATTCAAGCAGAATACGGCGGCTGGTCTGATTGCCGTTGAATTGCCCCTGCAGGAATTGCTGTATTAGGCCAGCGACCAAGTAGAAAGCAAGCAGCAGCAGCAGACCACCCTGCATCCCTGACAGACCCCAGTAGTTTAGCCCCCAAGTCATCTGTCCAACTATCAAACCGGTAACGACACCGTATTGGACCAGTTCTCCTGGGCTGGCAGCCGTGATCCAAAACAGCCGGATCGATAGAAGCGCGGAGATTAGCGCCACCAGCGACACACTCAGCATGCTGCGCAGTCTGGCATCATAGATCAGAGCAAAGAAGATAACGGCAGACAGATAGATTAACGATTGCTGGAACCAGCTTAAGGATCGCTGGCTTCGCTGGGTTTCATCGACCGCCCGACATTCGACTGACAGGGCAACAGGGATGATCACCGCAGAGGCAACTATCCCTGCGATCCATGCTCGTAACTCATCAATCTCATTCAGCCAGACGGCCAATGCCATAATAAGCAGCCCCGGAACGATCCAAAACATGTACCCGTGCTGGACCATTCGCTCTTCAGAAAGCGGATGGCTGCCCACCATAGAAGCGACAGCAGTAATTGACATCGCCAACGTGATCAAGATCATTAGGCTGCCGGCTGACAGGTCAAATCCAATCGGAGACCCCAGCACTGTAGCCTGCAGCAAGGGCAGTTCCGGCAGTTCCAGGAAGCGCATCATCACCAGGGCCAGCAAAAGGACCCCGGTCAATACGCTTAATCGATCGTAATCTAGCTTGTTGGTGTCTAGCATCGCCCTCTTCCCTAACCTGAGACTCAGATCGGCTGCTTCCTGACTAAAGCTGCCCGAAAGGGATGAAGCTTGGCTAACATCAAACCACTGCTGACGAACGGGTCCGCATTCATAAAAGCCGCAGCCGCCTCAGCGGAGTCCGCCTCAAAAATCACCACAGCCGGCCCAACGCCATCCAACGAACGGCCAGCTAGCAGAACGATGCCTTCCTCAGTCGCCTGCGACAGATAAGCGAAGTGAGCGCTGGCAATACGGTTGTCCTCTTCTGTCCAGGCAGAGGGATCGCTGATCATTTCCGGGCGAGTTGCCTCGAACTGGTATAGAAACTCGGGCCTCTTAACGGTCATATCCACATCCCCTCGAAATTATGGGCCAAATCAATCGCGCCCTTTCCCGCCTAACCCCACTAAATGATCGGTGCGAAAGGGGTGCGATGCAGGTATCTGCCGCTGCCGGGTTTTCCATACCATTCTTCGCCATCAACCAGCAGCGTGCCGCGCACATATACTTTCTCCGGCAATCCAACCAGCTCCGTCCCCTCATAGATATTGAAATCAGTTCGGGAATGGTGGGTCTTCCAACTGACGGTTTTGGTAGCTTCCGGGTCCCAGATGACAATGTCGGCATCGGAACCGGCCGCGATAGTCCCCTTCTTGGGGTACATACCGAAAATCTTGGCTGGGTTGGTGGCAGTGACCTCCACAAAGCGGTTTGGTGATAAACGCCCTTGCCTCACACCATAACTCCACAGCATCAGCATGCGATCTTCGATGCCGTGGGTACCATTGGGAATCTTGGAAAAGTCACCAGCTCCCATCTCTTTGCCGGGCATCTGGTACGGTTCCCCTTCGTACATCAACGGCTTAGTGCCGTCAAAAAGGAATGGGCAGTGATCGGTGCCGACTGACTGCAGGTGCCCTTCTGCCAGCGCCCGCCAAAGATAATCGTTGTCCTTCTTGGTTCGCAAAGGGGGTGAGAAGACCCATTTTGCGCCGTCAGGGCGACGCAGTTCATCTTCGGTGAAGAATAGGTATTGGGGGCAGGTCTCCCCCATTACCGGCAGCCCTCGTTCGCGCCCGTATCGGAGCTGATCAACCACTTCTTCGCAGGTCATATGGACCACATAGAGTGAGGCGCCAGTGATACCGGCTAAGGCTACAGCGCGCAAGGTGGCCTCTGTCTCCGCCCAAGCGGGGTGGCTCTTGGCATGGAATTCCGTAGCCAGATTGCCGGCAGCGACATTCTGTTTGATCAGGCTGTCGATGACATAGCCGTTCTCGGCATGCATCAGGACGACCATGCCCAGCTCCGCCGCTTTCTCCATAATCTTGAAGATATCGCCGTCATCGAGCATGTATACATTGACATAAGACATGAACAGCTTTATCGAGGTGACCCCAGCATCCAGCATTGAGGGGATTTCGTCCAAGATGTCCGGGCGCAGGTCGGTGATGGACATATGAACCGCATGGTCAATCACCGCCTTGCCTTCAGCCTTCTTCAGCCAGCGATCCAACGCAATTTTCAAGGTTTCGCCTTTGCGCTGGGTGGCGAAATCGATATGGCTGGTGGTGCCGCCAAATGCGGCTGCTTTGTGGCCCGTGTAGAAATCGTCGGAAGAAATAGTGCTGAAGAAAGGAAGACTGAGATGGGTATGGACGTCTATGCCGCCAGGCAGCAGTAGTTTGCCGCCAGCGTCAACAACTTGGGCCCCTTCACGCGCCAGATCCGTTCCGATCTGGGAGATCTTCTCATTTTCAATCAGTACGTCGGCTGCATAAGTGTCCGCGGCGGTGATAATGGTGCCGCCTTTGATTAAGATAGACATGTTGTACCCCAGTTGAAGCGCTATGCTCTCAAGCGATAAATCGCATGAATCGGATTTAAGGAAGAAGCAATTCTACCAAAAAAAGCTGGCGCTGACGGTGAATTGTGCCTCCTGTCAGCAAGCGAGACAGCTCGATACGTATATCATCGATCGGCCGTGGGCGATTCTACCTTCAGATAACGCGCCGATATGCTTGTCGGACAGCCTACTCGATCTGTTCCTTCAGGCCGCCAGTAAAACCTGCCAATGCGTCGGCGCCGGAGCTGTGCCCGATGGATAAAATCCGCTGAACGGCCCTTGAAACAGCGGTGGGATCGGGCTCCTTCAGCGCGTCTACCAACTCATGCCAGGGCAGCACGGCTTCACCTCGTGCCGCTGCCCTCAGCCAGGCAGCCGACAAAGAGGTCGTATGCGCAGCGGCGGAGGCGACGATCTCGCCGACCAGCCGATCGCGTGCATCAGCCGGACGGCTGGCCCACAGGGCATAGATGACCCCCATCAGAAAATCATCACCCGACGGCGTCAGGCCAATACCTACACCAGCCAGATCGCGCGCCGCGGCCCGGCAGCCGTCAAGATCAAACGCCGCTATCGCTGGAAACAGCCTGGCGGCAGCATCGCCCAGCTTCCTCTGAACTGCCCGATCAACGGTGGATTGGGGACCGGCGGCTGCCGGCTGGGCTCCGGTCAAGAGCTGGTAGAAGCTGCCAGCCCGCTCCTTCTGACAGCGCAAACCAGCCCAATCAGGCCGCGGCTGCCACAAGCGGGCGGCAGCCGTCTCAATCCTGACGGCACCCAGGGTAAGTGCGGACCCATCGACAGTTACCGGGCTGTCCACAGAAAGAATCTCGGAAAAGGGTGTTTCCAGGGGCAGGACAACCGCAAATGGGCCGGGGCCGATCGACTCAGTGACCAGCGAAAGAATCTCCCCCTGCTCATTGATGAGATTGCAGGCGTGATTAAAGAGGTGGAGGACTGCCGCGGTTGGCCGCCCTTGAAGCCATTTCTGGGCCGCAGGCGCGAGAGAAAGCGCTGGTATTCTCATCATTAAAATGGATCGCTAAACATGAAAAAAATGGCCGGTCAACACATTCAGCCGCAGGAGTCACATCGTACGGACAGCACTCCAGCGGAAACCGGGATTTCCGGCAAACACATCGCGGCACCGCCGGCGGCCAATTTGAGGCAACCTGGGCGTCGCAGGTTGAGTCATGTGCAAGTTTACTTTATACTTCCCTGGTTCATGCTTTTTAACCAAGTCGGGAGGCTATGCAATTTTGAAGATTATCATTGATTTTGATGGCACGCTAACTGCTGAGGAATCTCAAGCCAAACTTTTGTCTGAGAAGTCCTTGGACACCCTGGCGGAAGAAATCATCAAGGTCCCACGACAGCA
>JAHEEY010000356.1:0-3751 GCA_024640485.1 Chloroflexota bacterium
TGATGGCAGCCGTTTATTCATTTTAGACGTGATCATCAAAGGGGATTGTCTCGATCCGCTGGCCAAATCCGGCGATAAGCGGACGGCCTTTGGCAATCGCTTCCTGTACTGATGGCAATGATAGAGAAGCGGCATGGTGTTCTCTGGTCTCCCAGAGCTCAGTCACCCATAGGGCGTTGGCATCTGCCGTGTCGAGGGCTACGATGTAGCTAATGCATCCGGCCATTGACCGGGAGCCATGGTGCAGAATGCCAGCCAACGCGTCTCTTCTGCCGTCAACCGCGATTATCTTCCCAATTAGACCGTACATAGTATTCCCCTTTCGAGATTCCTCATCCAAACCAGATCAACTCATTATCGGGCACAGCTTCGACTGGTGGGACTGAGCTGCGTTCTTAGTCGTGCTTCAGCCCGTAATTTAGAACCACAATCCCGCACTGAAATGATTTGGAGGCTAACAAGGTCAGATCTTGTTTGCGGTCAAGCTGGTTGAAAATTGCCATGCCGGTGCCAATCGCTGCCGGGTTGATGAATAGATGGAACTCGTCAATCAGCCCCTGTTTGATCAGAGCAGACACAAAGGAGGCGCCGCCATAAACGATGATCTCTCTGCCGGCTTGTGCTTTCAGCTGCGTGATTTCATCAACAAGGTCGCCTTTTGCCAGAACGGTGTTGGCCCAATCCGACTGGCCAAGGGTTTTGGTGAAAACAACTTTATGGGTGTCGGTGAATTTTCTGCCGGCAGCAGCTTCCGGGTTGTCCGGATCTGCCGCCACCGCAGCCCAGTAGGGAATGAACCCCTGGGCAAGTTTTCGTCCCAGGACGATGCAGTCAACCGGGTCGGTGATCTCTTTGACATATTGGTTCAACTCATCGTCCCAATCCAGTGCCGTGAAGTCCATCTCGCCATTTGGCCCGGCAATGTAACCGTCAACGGTCATCTGTACTTGAAGCTTCAATTTTCTCATCTGAAATTTCCTTTTGCTGTGAAGGAGGGAAACTTGAAAAAAGGCCTCTCGGGCAGAAACGGCCGTTTCCAACTCCGTTCAACTGAGCCGAATCAGCTGCGGCTGAAATCCGCGGCTTTTTCCGATGGCTGACCTGATTTCGGCAGCTAATTGTGATTGCCAAGGTCAATTCCTGGGAGCGGCGCAATAAAGGTATTCATCAATCAATTCCTTAGCCGCCCGCCATCGCACCAATAATACGGAAAGGTTCAGTCCCCACCGCTACCGCTTCCGGCAGTAAGGCATCGGGCGAAGCATGAGACAAATCCTGGCCATCGGCAAAGAAGCGAATGAATGCCCGACGTTCCTGCGTGGCGTGATCCCGGATGGTGCCGCGGAGCATCGGGTACCTGGCTTCCAGGGCGTCTAAAACCGTGCGCTGGGTGATTGGCCCTTCAATCTGAAGCTGTACCTCTTTGCCTTCTTTGGCCAGGTTGCGCAAATGGAATGGCAGAGCAACCCGGATCATGGCAGTGTCTGAACTTCGACAGAGAGGACGGCGGGTAAGTCGCGCACAATCGCCTTCCAATTATCGCCAGAATCAGCCGAAGCGTACACCTGGCCGCCCGTGGTGCCAAAGTAGATGCCACAGGAATCCAGAGAATCAACCGCCATCGCATCGCGCAAGATATTGACATAACAATCGCTTTGCGGCAGGCCGTTGGTCAGCGCTTCCCATTCGTTGCCCCCAGAACGGCTGCGGTAAACGCGCAGCTTGCCTTCTGGCGGGTAATGCTCGGAGTCGCTCTTGATAGGCACGACGTAGATCGTTTCCGGTTCGTGGGCGTGGACGGCAATGGGAAAGCCAAAGTCGCTGGGTAGATTGCCGCTGACTTCATGCCACATCCCACCGGCATCATCGCTGCGCATCACGTCCCAATGTTTCTGCATGAACAGCACATCAGGGCGGGAGGGGTGTATGGCGATATTATGGACGCAGTGGCCAACTTCGGCCGTCGAATCGGGCAGTTCGAAAGGGGAGACAAGACCCTGATTGATCGGCTGCCAGGTTTCCCCGCCGTCATCGGTGCGGAAGGCTCCGGCAGCGGAAATGGCAATAACTATTCGATTGGGATTGTTCGGGTCCAGCACAATGGTGTGCAGACACAGGCCGCCTGCGCCTGGCTGCCAGAGATTTCCCTTCACTTCACGAAGTCCGGCCAGTTCCTGCCAGGTCTTCCCGCCATCTGTTGAGCGGAACATTGCCGCATCTTCGACGCCCGCGTAAACGGTGTCTGGCTCAGACAGGGATGGCTCCAGGTGCCAGACACGCTTGAATTCCCAAGGGTGTTGTGAGCCATCGTACCATTGGTGCGTGCCGGTTTCCCCGGTGTAGGCAAATTCGTTGCCGACGGGTTCCCAGCTCTTGCCGCCGTCATCGGAACGTTGGATGAGTTGGCCAAACCAGCCGGAAGATTGGGAGGCATAGATTCGATTGGGGTTAACGGCCGAACCTTTAAGATGGTAAATCTCCCAGCCAGCAAAATGGGGGCCGCTAATGTCCCAATTGTGACGCTTCTCGTCTGATGTTAAGATGAATGCGCCTTTACGCGTTCCGACCAAAACTCGTACTCCGCTCATTTCTATTGTGTCCTTTATCTTTTCTAAACAACCATTCTTGTTTCAGGCTGTTGGTAATTGCCAGGAAACAGTGTGTTGACGGGCAAGCCAGCAGAAGTTCAACTCGCTACTTAGCGATTTCCCAAATATGACCGCATCCTCTTTTCAAGAAGATTTGGCGGATGCTTTTTGTATTAAACCATTCCATAGCCGTGACCGATCTGGAATTCATAAACGAGCCGCTTTTCCTCAACCATCAATTGCAAAAACGCTTCGGTATCCAGGTAGAATCCAACGATTTTTCGCAGAAAAATACCGGATTATCCTCGAGAAAAAGCGGGTAGAAGGCAGTTCGAGAAGTTCGAAAACTTTCCCGCTTTTACCTAGCTCTCTGCCAAACCAGTTGAGCTTTCCCACACCTGGGTTCTGTCCTGTACACATGACTTTGCCTGATTATATTGCCGCCAGAAACGCCAGGACCCGCTGTATCAGGAGGGCGGATGCCTCGGCGTCGTACGAAGGCAGCGAGTTGTCTGCGAAGTAGTGCTGGTTGCCAGGGTAGAGGAACAGTTCCGCGTCCTCGGCTTCTTCCACAAGGGCACGGGCGGCGTCGATGTCGCCTTCATCCACAAAGTAGGGATCGGCGTCCATGCCATGCACCTGCACCGGCACCCCCGGCGGCCAGGCTGACCCGAACTCCGAGACTGGCACGCAGGAATAAAAGAGAAGCGCCCCGAGAGCTCCAGGCCGGGTCTGGGCCAGCATTTGAGCCGGGACCACGCCCAGAGAGAATCCGGCATAGACCAACTGGGCGGGCAGCTCGTTCACGGCACGCTCCCCGCGGGCAATCACCTCGCCAAACCCGATTTCTCTGACGAATCCCATGCCTGCCTCGATACTGTCAAAGGTGCGTCCGTCGAATAAATCGGGCGTGTGGACAGTATGGCCAGCCTTGCGCAGTTCGTCAGCAAACGCAGTGACCCCAGAGGTTAGCCCCTGGGCGTGGTGAAACAACAAGATTGCGGTCACTTTCATTTCTCCCTTTTTCGACCAGAATTTCAGTTGAAGCGTAACTACTGCTTCAACAGGCACAATGCTTGCCGAATCTCGCCCAGATGATAGGCGGTGTGGACGATGGTGGCGATAGCGCCGCCAATTTGCATTTCATTTTGCCATTCAGGGGT
>JAHEEY010000356.1:3851-5082 GCA_024640485.1 Chloroflexota bacterium
CCAACCATATCTCTTTGTCAAGGGTGACGCCCGAAAACAGGGCTGTTTCTCAGCTAAGAATAAGCCCCGCTGTCCTTCCAGATCTGTGTTGGCAATTTCCTTCCTTGCAGCAAAAACCGAGAACAAAATGTCGTCCGACGTCAATTCGTAAGGATGTTCTGCAGCAGCTCAAACTGCAGGTTCGCCACCGATTTCTTGCTCCTTCTGACGAGCGGCACTTCTCCAGCCGCAGCGGGACAGCCCTCGGCTGCCTCGATCAGGGTGTTGTAATAGGTGGTAGATGCCATTTCTTGTGGCGTCCTGCAATCAGAGGAAGGTGGTGAGTGATCTCAGCGGCCATCAATTTCCTAGTGCTGTCTCCTAGAAACGCATCAACCGCTGACTACGGGCAGATCGGCGATGACCACGTACCGTTCGTCTGTCACCCCCTTACCCCATAGATTTACGTGTTCAGTCAGGTTCCTGAGGCCCATGTTGGTGAGTGAGGGCGGCAAGGCTGCAATTGTTTGCCTGGCCCGTAGGCCGCCACCCGTATGCCAATGCCCTTCGATGAGCATGAGGCGTCCAGCTGGTGACAAAAGGGTTGACCACCGCCGGAGTACCAGGTCCGGGTTGGCGAACGACCAGAGTAGATGCCGGCATAGGATCGCGGCAAAACGCCTCTGTGCCAGGCCAGGGCTCGAAGCGTCCATGACCGCAAATGAGATGAGATACCCAACGGTCTCTGCCTTTTCTTGGCCCGGGCGATCATCGCCGGTGACAGATCGATGCCGATTACCTCATAGCCGAGGGCTGCCATTACAAGA
Source organism: Chloroflexota bacterium (assembly GCA_024640485.1). Taxonomy (GTDB): domain Bacteria; phylum Chloroflexota; class Anaerolineae; order Promineifilales; family Promineifilaceae; genus JAHEEY01. The sequence goes on from JAHEEY010000356.1 coordinate 4,658, forward strand.
CTGAGAGAGCCCGTACCGCAGCCGACGTCCAATATCGACGCCGGTGCAGGCGGCAGTAGATCGATCAGCAGTTCGCGCCATGCGTTGTAAACAACCGGGTCACTTTATCCATGATCCGGCTCACTATCAAAGGTGTCGGCCACCCTGTCCCAGTATTGGCGCGTCTTGTCAAGGCTGTCGCTTTCTAACGGCATCTACCATCCTGCTCATGAAAACAGATCCAAATTGAGCCAGCGTTTTCAATCAGACAGGCCCATAGCTCAAACGTTCTAGTATGAGTATATCCTTTGCCGGGGGATGAAGCAATTGTTCTCAAGTTGGTCCGTGGTCTTGCGGCTGCGGCTTCTTTGGTGCTAACAGATGGCGCTCAGCGGCCGATCGCCGCCGCCGCAGGCAAGGGCAGATATAGCCAGGATCTTACCGCA
>JAHEEY010000037.1 GCA_024640485.1 Chloroflexota bacterium
CAATCTGCGCTTCAATCGCCCCACTCATATCCACACTGCTGCCGTTTGGCACATGGCAGTAGGCCCAGCCAGTGTGCCTGCCCTCCGGCGCCCGGCTCTCATCAAACACACTCTGCTGGGTCACCAGCGTAAAGGGGCGTTCCGACAGTTCACCTCGCCAGATCAACCGTTCGCTCAAAGCGATCTCATCCAGCGTCGGCCCCAGATGCACCGTCCCGGCCCGGCGGCACGCCTCCGCCCGCCACGGAATTGGCTCGCTCAATGCCCAATCCACTTTGAACACCCCAGGGCCGTGACGGTACCGTTCCAGCTGCCGGCGATAACCAGGCGGCAGCGTCTCTCCTGTCAGAGCCAGCAGCTGCCGTGGTGTGACATCAAGCAGCACCGCCCGGGCCGGCGGCAGTTCAGACAATGATTTCACCTCATGATTGGTGGCAATCTCGCCGCCCAGACCGGTGAAATAAGCGGCCAGGGCGTCAGCAATCGATTGGGAGCCGCCCCGCGGCAGCGGCCAGCCCACCCGATGGGCCAGCGTGCCCAGCATCAAGCCAAATGCGGCAGTCAGCGGCCATTCCAGCGGCATGATCGCGTGGCCGCCCAACCCGGCAATGAGGGCCCGCGCCTGTGGGGTGCGGAACAGCGTCCGGGCCAGCGTCGTGGCCGGCCAAAGGGCCCGCACGCCAAATTTCGTCATCGCCAGCGGATGTCGCGGCAGCCGCAGTGGTCCCAGAAATTCGCTGGCGATTTCCTCCCAGTCAGCCACCAGGGGAGCCAACAAGCGGCGATAGCTGCTCCCATCCCGGCCCAGCTGCTCGGCGGTTTCCGCTACCGACCGACGCAGGGCCACAGCCGTGCCGTCATCAAACGGGTGCGCCAGCGGCAGCTCCGGCTGAATCCACTCCAGGCCATATTCCCCCAGGGGTAGGTTTTTGAAGAAAGGAGACCCCATCCCCAAAGGGTGAATGGCCGAGCAAATATCATGGCGGAAACCGGGCAGAGTCAGCTCAGCCGTGCGCATCCCGCCGCCGATCGTCGCTTTCGCCTCCAACAGCCGCACCCGCCACCCTTGTTGTGCCAGGGTGATGGCGGCAGCCAGGCCGTTAGGGCCGGAACCCACTACAATCGCATCATATTCCATAATTATTTGTCGCAATTCAGTTGTCAGATGACTCTTCTTTAGGATCGTACAGCCGTCATCAAGCTGTTACCAGGCAATTTGCTCAGATTGTAAAACTGGATGCTGGTGAAACCAGCCTTGTCAGCCATGTCAGTCAGGTCGGGGCGGGAAAAAACACGACCATCGGCAAATAGATAATATTGCAGGGCCACCAGGCGAATGAGCGTATTGGTGGCTGAACCAGCCGCTTTGCCAGCAACCTGGTCGAGAACAGCGACTTGTCCACCTGGATTCAAAGAACGATACGCTTTTTGCAGCAGCCGGATACCCGTATCCATATCAAATTGATGAAGCACATTGAAAAGAAGAATGATATCAAATCCTTCGCCCCACGCTGCCTCAAACATATCTCCTTGTTGGAGTGTGACCCGCTTCTGGAGGCTGTATTCCTCTATCGTCTGACGCCCCGTTTCAAGGCCGGCAAAACTGTCCAGTATCGTACCGTGCAGTTGGGGGTATTTTTGGCACAGAAGGGCCGTGTAGGTTCCATGGCCGCCGCCAACATCTAGCAGGCGGGTCATTCCCTCGGCTAGGTTGAGCCGTTTGACCACATCTGCGCCTCCCATTTTGGCATTCATCATCAGCATCCGTTGAAACGATTCGGAGAGAGCTGGTTCTTTCTCGACCCATTTGTAGAAGTCAAACGGCCGTTCTCCCGATCGAATCACCGCTGCTGTATGTGGAGACAACTCCCGGCTGGCTGCGTTCCAGAAATGAAACATGGCTTCAGCGTCATAATTCTTGTCCTCAATCAGCCATTTCTGGGTCATTTTGCTGTTTTTGTAGTGGCCGTTTTCCACAGTAACATACCCCAAAGCCTCCAGCGCCTCCAATAGGGTCAACAAGCCCCGTTCTTGAAGCTGAAGATGATTGGTCAATTCCTGGAGAGAGTACGGCCGTTTGGCAACTGCCTCAAAAAGCCCGAGTTCATTAGCGGTCGAGATCGCTTGATAGGCAAACAATCCTGCCAGATCAAGAACGGTGCCGGGCACGGCATTAAGCGTGTAGAAGGCCATCCGCTCGACCGCATTTGGCTTAACTGGCATCGATTCCTCTCCCGCCTCTAAACACGCGCCGGGCAGTGCGTACCGGCAGGTTCAGGGTGCTGCGAATCATGGCATTATGCCACACATTTTTGGCTTGTGACCATTGCAGCCGGTTGTCTACGCATGTCTTCTGCATCGTCACATTGGCCGCGGTCTTGAACTGCGCGGCCAACTGGGTCAGGACGTGGTGCCAGATTTTTTCCTGCTGCGAGGAACCGCCCATAAAGCGGAAGCCGAATTCGTAAATAGGGTCATTGGCCCGCGCCAGCGACTGGATCTGGGCAACCGTAACCCCATCTTCCGAGGAGGCGCTGAACGTGTTGAACCCCGATTCCGGATGCCCTTCGGGGGTCATCACCGTGAACGATTCATCGTCGGCGTACAGGATCATAACCCCGGTGGAGATGGTACCCGGTACGCCGGGGACGGTGGCGTTGATAATGATCACTTCCCCGGGCTTCACCCCGGTGATCGATGGGTAAAAACGGCTGTCGCTGGGCATCAGCTCCGGCAGCTTTGCTTTCAAGAGGCTCACCACTTCCTGGGGAGAGGCGCTGCTGCCGCTGAGCGCGACGCGATACGTCTTCTGCCACAGCTGGCCAAAACCCTGCAGAGGGCCGACCATCTGCTTGCCCTCGACGTTCAAATTTATCGCCCCGGTCGGTGTGCCGGAGACCCGCAGTTTGTCCACGGGCTTGGCCCAGGCGGATTCTCGTGAGTCAGGTTGTTCAGACATGATGTTCTCCTACTGGTTGGGTTACCCGGCGCTGCTGTGCCGGCTGGACGGGTGACCACTTAACCACATCCTAGGCCGCAGCTTTGGCTTCGGCTTCGTCGCTGTAAATACCAATCGCTTCATTGAGGCGGGTCAGCTCAAAGATCTGCTGATAATGGTCGCTCAGCCCATAGGCCAGCAGCTTCTGCTTCTGCCGCTGTACTCGAATCAGCAAAGTCACCAGCAGGCCGATGCCGGAGCTGTTCATGTAATCCAGCCCCTCGAAATTGAGGATGATCGCTTTTGCGCCATTTTTACTGGCCTGATGATACGCTTCCATCAGAGCGGCCTCGGCCTGGGCGGTAATGTCGCCGTGCAGGTCGATGATGCAGGCGCTGGCGGCTATTGGACGAACAGCGGCAGTTAGTTGAATAGACATCAATGATCTCCTTGAGGATTGTTCTGCATCTCAACCGATGCGTAAAACAGGTCGGCTTTATTGGATTTCCATAAAGTCTGAAAGCCGCGTGATGGTAAAGATTTCGCGGTAATGGTCGCTGAGGCCGGCAGCGGCGATGGGCAGGTGGGCGGCCCGGGCACGGGCCAGCAGACCTACAATCAGCGCGATGCCGGTGCTGTTGATGTAATCAACCTCAGCGAAGTTAAGCAGAATGCTCTGTGCCCCAAACCGCGCCACTTCGCTGTATGCAGCGTCGAAGGCGGCAGCGGCCTGGCTGTTGATCTCCCCTCGCAGATCGATAACGGCGGTTTCCCCGTCCATGCTTGTTTCTGCCGAAAAAGCTGCTGTTTTCTCTGCCATGTTTATTCTCCCGGCTGGTCTGTCAGCTGCATGACCAGTTCGATGGTATGGTGATGGTCGTCTTGATGCACGTGCATCTCATCGACCATATTCTTAATCAGGAACAGCCCCCAGCCGCGCGGCGATTGTTCGCCCGCCAGCTTCGCTTCCAGATCGGGTGCGGCTGCGGTTGGGCCTGGCGGGCCGCCCCCTTCATCGCTGATGGTGACACGCACCGCCGTCTCTTCTCTAAAAACGCGCAGCCGCACCGGCTTGTCAGGCTGGTATTTGTTGCCGTGTTCCATGGCGTTCATGGTAGCTTCAGCCACGGCCGTTTTCAGCCGGTCCAGGCGGCGTTCACTCAGCCCCATATCTTGCACGATCTCCGCTGCCCGCTGCATTGCCAGCCGTTCATTGCCCGGCGCGGAGGGGATCTCAAATTCGACCAGGTTATCGGCGCCTGGCTGCCCACTGTGCCCGTTTCTCATCAGCGTCACCAAGGTCACATCATCCTCTTGCTCCCAGCCAGCTCCGGTGAACTCAGTCAGCTGGCCCAGCAGAAAATCCTTCAGGCTGTCGCCGTCGGGCCGGTCTGCCAGCAGATGCTGCAGTCGGGGAAAACCAAACATCTCCCGCTCCGGGCTGTGCGCTTCCACCAATCCATCGCTGTACAACAGCACGTACTCCCCGGCATCCAGAGTGGCCTCTTTCTCTTCATAACCCATGTCGGGCATCAGTCCCAGCGGCATGCCGGTGGCCCGTAATTCGACCACGCCGTCATGGGTGTAGCGGTAGGGCACATCGTGCCCGGCGTTGGCGTAAACCAAATGCCCGCTTGCCGGATTGAGGACGGCATAGAAGCAGGTGACAAACATATTGGGCGGGATCTCCTGCACCAGGACTTCGTTGGTCCGTGCCAGCACCGCACCCGGGGCGATCAGCCGCTCGGCGGCGGCCCGCAGCAAGGTGCGGGTAGTGGCCATCACCATCGCCGCAGGGACCCCCTTATCGGTAACATCAGCTACGATGAAGCCTACTCTGCCGTCGGGAAAATAGAGGAAATCATAAAAGTCACCGCCTACAGCCCGGGCCGGCTGGTAGTAAGCGGTGACGCTCCAGCCTTCCAGCGCCGGCACCGCCTGAGGCAGCAGCGTCTGTTGAATAAGACGGGCGATCTTCAGCTCCTGTGCCATGCGCTCCCGCTCCGCCGCTTCCAGCTGCTGCTGCTTCACCAGCTGGGCTACCCGCAGCGCCGGTGCCGCCTGTGTGGCTAAATCAGAAAGCAGCTTGTAGTCATCGCTGGAGTATTCCTGCTCGCTTAGGCGCGTCCCCAGATTGACCAGGCCAATCAGCTCGCCCTGGCTGACCAGAGGCACGACCAGTTTGATATCTGCCTGCCGCATAGCAGTAATGGCCGGTGAATCCAGTTTAATCTGCTCAGTATTGATCACCCCTGGGCTGTGCTGCACGTAGGTCAGCAGCGGGTCGTGCGGGGCAATATCCAGATCGAGCGCCACGATCTGGGTGATGGGAGCAGGGCTGGGCGCAGCCGTTTCTGCCGGTTCCACCTGCTTCTTCCCTATGAAATTGCGCCAAAGGCTTTTCAAAGTTGTCATGATGTCCTCATCGTAATAGATGATCGTCCCCTAAACGTTACGAAAACCGCCGCCTATTGCCACTGACCGGCTGCACCCACACCGAAATTCGCTCCGGCTGCATCGCGTCCTGCACCGCGCGCAGCAGTTCGGCTTGCAGCGCGTCCAGGTCTGTCTCGTCGCGGGCAGTCTGGGCAAAATGGGCCAGCACCTGTTGGGCGTCATACTTCCTGCGAAAAAAGCGGCGGTCGATGAGCGCCTGCACCCGCTTTCGCAGCGGCGCAAACAGCGCCGCGATCACCAGCGTGGATATGACAATGACAAGCGGTGGCTGTTGGCCGCCGGCAGAGTCGACCATGCTCTGGAGTGCCACGACCACCACAGAGTAAACCAACCCTAGCAGCCCCGTCAGCGCCCCATACAGCAGTGTCTTGCGGATGATCAGATCGATATCGTATAAGCGGTGTCGCAAGATCGCGATGGAGATGGCCGCAGGCAGGAACAAGACAACCAGGGAAATCATAATATCGAACAGACTGCTGAAACCGCTGTTCGAATTATTGAACGCGAAGGAAATGCCATAGACCAAAAAGAACAGTGCGGCAGCGTACAACAGCCATTTGATCTGCTCCTGCTCCACACGATGGGCGCGGCGATACCGCACGAACAGTGAAGCGACACTCAATGCGGCAAAAGACAGCAGCAGCACAGTCCATAGACCCATAGGAAACGAATCGGCCGCCAAAAACCCGATGGGATTGGGCACAGACCAGGCGCCATCCGTCTGCGAGAAATCCACCAGGAATGTGCTGAACAGAATGAAGAACGCGCACAGCCCCAACCCCAGGGCTGTCAGCCAGCGCCAACGCGGCGAAGGCGGCCTGCCGGTGGGAAAATACAGCGGGATGAACAGCAGCGGAAATATGTACCACAGCCACAGCCAGCCGTAGATCCAAAGCCCCAGCATCGTCAGGATTGAAGGGTGGGCAGGGGCTTGGGCCAGATTGTTAAAATGGGTATCCAGCGGCCACATAAATACCAGGGCTGCCTCCATCATCAACAGCCAGCCCACGCTGTTACGGGCCTGATTTGAGATGATCAACGCGCCTGTCACGGCAAAGGCGACGAACATGGTAAATGTCACCACAATCCCCGCGCTCTCCATAATGGGATCCCCCGCCGGCCGGTTGCCCAGGCTGTAGCCTAGGGAGACCACGGCGTCGATCAACACCATGACGCACAATGCCCAGGCCAGCCGGGACCCCCTTCTGCCGCTCACAGCTTCACCTCTTGCACCCACACGCTCACTCGCTCCGGCTGCATTGCTTCTTGCACCACACGGCTTAATTCGGCCGTGAGCGCATCCATCTCCACTTCATCGCGGGCAGTTTGGGCAAACTGGGCCAGAATTTGCTGCGCGTCATACTTCTGGCGGAAGAAACGGCGGTCAATGAACACCTGCACTCGCTGCCGCAGCGGCGCAAACAGCGCGGCAATACTCAGCGTCGAAATGACATTAATCACCGGGGATTGCTCGCCGCTGACCAAATCGAACAGATTTTGCAGCATCACCACCATGCCAAGATAGGCCAGCGCCAGTAGCCCGGACAGGACTGCATACACCAGCGTCTTGCGAATGATCACATCAATGTCAAACAGCTGATGGCGCAGAATAGCAATGCCAATCGCCGCGGCAAAGGTCAAAATGGAGAGGTAAAACAGGATGGTGAGCCAGGCTTCCTGATCGGCAGATTGACCCTCCAACGCGCTTGAAACCTCCAGCCCGAAAACAACGGCAAAGAAGATGCCTGTGTAAGCCAGCCATTTTATCTGCTGTCGTTCGGCAGTTTGGGCACGGCCGTAGCGCACCAACAACGACACAACACTGCCCACAGCTATGAGTAAAAGGCTCACGTTCCAGAGCGTGGACCTCCCGATTCGTTCCGGCAGATCAGGCGGGAGAAAGCCAATTGGATTGGAGACCATGCCATTGCCATAGTCAGCAAAGTTGTTGGCAAACGCATAGAGAACAGCCAGCAGTGCCCACATGCCCAACGCCAACCAATTTACCCAATTCCATCTGGGGGTTGGCGGCCGGCCAGTGGGAAAGTGCAGCGGCAGCAGCAGAACAGGAAAGATGAACAGCATCCATCCCCATTCGCCCCACCAGAGCAGCAGCCACCAGCCGATGGTGAGCGTCTCAGGGAGAGAGGCCCCCAGCATTTCAAGAGGGATGACCCGGTCCAGGACAGGTATCATTAACAGCCACCCAACACGGTTATAGGGCTGATGGGAAATAATCAGCGCCCCTAGAATGGCAAAGGTGGTAAGCACGATTACGGCGCCGGCCACCTCCACAAGATGTGCCGCATCCAATATCCCTTGCCGCTGGTTATCAATCAATGTGGTGGTCCCAACGGCCGTTATCCTCACAATGGAAAGCAAACACAACCCCCAGGCACTGAGCCGGTTCCGCTTCTCGTTGGTCATGATTTGCCTCTCTGGCGGCTTGGCAGCCAGACCGAAAGCTGTTCGGGCTGCATAATTTCTTGAATGGTTGACAGCAGTTCCGCTTGCAATACATCCATCTCCACCTCATCACGGGCCGTTCGAGCGAATTGGGCCAGCACCTGTTGGGCATCGTACTTCTGGCGGAAGAAGCGGCGGTCAATAAAATCCTGCACCCGTTGGCGCAGCGGCGCAAACAGAGCGGCAATCAGCAGCGTGGAGATGACAATAATCAACGGGGATTGCTCCGCTGTAACCACTTCAAAAGCCGTCTGCAAGAGAAGGATGCTGCCGAAGTAGACCAGCGCCAACAATGCGGAAAGGACGGCGTAAACGGCCGTTCGCCGGATGATCACATCAATATCAAACAGCTGGTAGCGCAGAATGGCAATGCCGATGGCCACCGGAATGGTAATCATCCCCAGCGCCCACAGGATATTCCAGTAGCTGCCTGGGTCGCTAAATGATGCCACCAAGAACGTGGGGACATACGAAGCGGTAAACAGCGCCACTGCATACAGCAGCCACTTGATCTGATTACGTTCCGCCGGCCCGGCACGACGAAAGCGGACAAAAAGCGCCGCGGCAGATAGCAGGACCCACACAGGCAGTGTGGCCGCAAAAACGGGCACAACCACAGAATTCACCCAGCTTTCCGTCAAAAAACCGATTGGATTGGGCACGGACCAATCAACCCCACCTGACCCCGGCGCCAAAGTCTCGCCCAAAGTGGTCGGCAAGAATACAGCTGCCGCCAGGACCATCCCGAAGTAGATCAGCCAGCCCCAGCGGCGGCTGAGCGGTCGCCCGGTGGGAAACAACACCATGATATACATCAGCGGCAGTATCAACAGCAGCCAGTTCCAGTTGCTGAACCAGAGGACCGCCAGAAAGAACCCGGTTGGCTGCTGCGGGATGGGCGTATTCCCCAGTATGAACGGCCTCAAGTATGCATCCACCAAAGTGAACATCGACAGGCCGGGCAGCAGCAGCAGCAGCCCGATGGCGTTGCGCGGCTGGCGCGAAATAATCAAGGCGCCCACAAAGGCAAACGACACCGGAAGCAGAAGAAAAACCCTTTCCGAAAACATTGGACTATCGCCGGCCAAACGCGTCGATTGATCCAACACGATCGATGCCGCCACAGACGCCGAAACCAGGGCAAAGAGCAGCCAGGCAAGAACTGTATTACGCTTCTTCAAGAGCACGGGAGTTCATCTCCTTTTGACTTCTTCATTCTCACAGTCACTTCGGATCCTTTGGGCAGGTGAGAATGAGGGGGAAGATCATCATCACCGGCAGATAGCGCGGCATTTGTGGCCTGTCGGTCCGCCCATGCCAGCTTTTGTGGACAACGGCGGCAATCTCCGCCAGGCAGACCCGCGTTTTGTTTTCCAATGCCTCTAGTTACCCTTGAACGTATCCACCCTGATAAAGAGAGTTTACCGACGAGGCGTCTCTTGAACGTTACGGTCGTTATTGATCCAGTTTAGACAGTGTGTTTCTGGAATACAAAAGAAAAGGCCCTTTTTCATCTTCCCCTTCTTTTTCGAACGACATGCCGATTTTTTCGGCCACTCTAATAGATGTCTGATTCTCCTGGTCGATCAGGCAGATCAGCCGGGACAGCCCCAGGTTGTTGAACCCGTAATCCAGGATAGCCTGTGCCGCTTCTGTTCCCAGGCCCTGTCCCCAATACCGCTTGGCTATCATATAGGCCACTTCCACCTCTTGCCGGCCGTCAATCGTCCAGGGCAGCAGCCCGCATCTGCCGATAAACTGCCCGGTTTCCTTATGAACGGTGGCCCACAGGCCCAATTCAGGATGTCTAGGGTGGCCGTTCAGATACCAGGTCAGCAGTTCACTCGTTTCCTCGTAGCTTAACGCCCCTTCGGGGATATACCGCTGCATTTCCGGGTCGCTGGTCAGCGCGAAGAGGCTGTCAAAGTCTCTCAACTCCAGGTGTCTAAGTAGCAGCCGCTTTGTCTCCAGAATCTTCATCTGCCTATCTCCAAGGGGCGGTTCGTAAACCGCCCCTTCTAAATCAGCGCGGTTGTTTTATGAGTTGCTCGGCAGCGCCGGCAGTGATTGCAGATAGGCCCAGATCGCTTGCAGCTCAAGGTCCGACATCTGTCCCAGCGTGGGCCAGGGCATCTCTTCACTATCCAACCGCTCACCAGACGGCGTTTGTCCGGTGCGTAGAGTAGTGATGAACTCTTCCTCGCTCCAACCGCCTGGCTCGCCGCCTGGCGTGATGTTGGGCCCTTCGGGAGGTCCGTCTTCGCCCTCTGCCAAAACGTTGCCGGCCAAATTGGCGCCGTGGCATTCGCTGCACAAGGCAATATTGACTAGGTAGTTGCCATATTCGGCCGTCACCGCTTCAGCGGCAGCGCTCATGCCTACATTGGCGTGATCAATGCCGTTGACATTCGTGAAATCGTCAAAGCCTAAGACACCACCCAGAATACTGCCCGGCAAGCCAATCCGGCGCTGGCCCATCTCGTTGTCCACCGGCGGCACAGATTTGAGGTAGGCAATCAGTGCCCCCAAATCGCTATCGCTGTAATGCTGAAAGAAATTAGTGGGCATGATCACCAGGGCTCGGCCGTCACCACCGACACCATGACGAATTGCTTTCTCCCAATCGGCATCCGTGTAGCTCGCCCCAATGCCCCCGGCGCCTGCCGTCAGGTTTGGCGCTGTCACAAATAGACCGATCTCGCCATCCATAAACACCTCTCCACCCAGGTTGTTACCGTGGCAGAGCCGGCAGGAACTAACCGAGTTGAGTAAATGCTCCCCACGGGCAATAGCGGCGGCATCGTTAAGGACGGGCACAGGTCTGGTGACTACCTCCGGCGCTTTATTCAGCCGCGACTTGCCTACAAAATGCAGCGGTACCGCCGCGATGATTAAGAGCCCCACCAATCCCCCGACTACGATCCCAATCCACTTCAATACCCGTTTCATTTTACGCTCCTTATCGATTCTTCTGCTGCCAAATACCCAGAACCAGGCCGTACAACAGGTGCGCTGCTGCCAACTGCCAACCAGCGATTTGAGCCACTGGCGAAGGGGCAGCCCGAAAGACAATGCCTACGGCCAGGCCATACAACACCAACCCGTACACCATGCCCCACAGCCAGCTCACCCGGGAAAACGAGGGCCGTATCCGCTCCCCAACCCGCATCAATAGCGCAAAAATCAAACCGTAGATCGCCGCAACTGCCAGATGCCCCAGCAGTCCGGATAACCAGCCGCCCGCCCGCCTCGGATCAAAATAACCCAGCGTGACCAAAGGCTGTGTTCCGGTTGAGATGCCGGTCAATGCCAGGGAGATCGCCATCACCAACCCGGCTGGCAGCCCGGCTATCAACCCGTTAACGGCTGTTTCCCCCATCTCTTCTTCTTTCCCCGCCGTATACAGCTTTTCCATCCCAATGCTCCTTACACACTGTCTAGACTTATCTGAATCATGGCAGTCTAATGAACGGCCGTCTGCCAAACGTTACGAAACAAAGCATGGATCGCAAATCGGAACGCTTATGAGTAAAATAGTCGGGATGACTCACATTCGGCTTTCCCTACTTGGCCCGCCGCGTATCGAGCGCGATGGCCAGCTGATCGAGATGGACACCCGCAAGGCCACCGCCTTGCTGGCCTATCTGGCTTTGTCCGGGGAACGGCCGACCCGCGATTGGCTGGCTGCCTTTCTCTGGCCTGATTACAGTGAAACCCGTGCCAAAGCCGCCTTGCGCCGCACCCTGGCCACCTTGAAAGCCGCCGTCGGCGCTGATGCCATCTACGCCACCCGCGAACTGATCGGCCTGGAAGCGGATGCCGTTTGGTGTGATGTATCCATGTTTCAACAGCTCCTTGATCAAGATGAGCAAGCAGAGGCTGTTGCCCTTTACCGTGACGATTTCTTAGCCGGCTTTTCTCTGCGTGACAGCGTCCCGTTTGACGACTGGCAGCTGGTGCAGCAAGAACATTTGCGCCGGGAGCTGAACCAGGCGCTGGCCCAGCTGGCCCAGGCGGCTGATGGCGAACCGGCCATCGCCTATGCCCGCCGCTGGTGCCGGCTCGATCCCTTACGCGAAGAGGCCCATCGCCGTCTGATGCAGCTCCTGGCTGTGAACAACCGCCATACCGATGCCCTGCTGCAGTATCGCGACTGTGTCCGCGTCTTGGATGAAGAGTTAGGCGTCTCTCCCCTCCCGGAAACCACGGCCCTTTATCACGCCATTCAAAACGACCGGGCCAACCAACCGCTCCCCCCGCCGCCCATCCTTGCTCCCCCTTCGCACCCGCTGGAATCGCCCCTTGTCGGCCGAGATGATCAGCTGGCCCTGATGCGCCAGCTCTACCGGCAGGTTGGGCCGGAAGGGCGGCTGGTAATCATCGAAGGCGAGCCTGGCATCGGCAAAAGCCGTCTGGCTGAAGCCATGATCGATTGGGCCAGGGCATCCGGCGCCGCAACGCTCAGCGCCCGATGCTACCAAGGCGAAGCCAGCTTGGCGTACGCGCCGATCATCCAGGCCCTGCAGGAAGGCGTTGCTGCCGCTGCCGCCTCGCGGCTGGACGACCTGCCATCCCATCATATTGCTGAAGCGGCCCGCCTGCTGCCCCAGTTGGCTGACGGCCGCGCCTTGCCCGCCCTGCCCACCCTCGGCGCTCCTGGCGAACAGGTCCGCTTCTATGAGGGTACCGCCCAACTGCTGGCCGCCTTGTTGGATGGTTCTGCCCCCGGCATCCTTTGGCTGGATGATGTCCATTGGCTCGATGCCGCTTCCCAGGAGCTGCTGCTCTATCTGCTGAACCGCTGGCAGAAACGGCCGTTTCTGATCCTCCTCTGCTGGCGTGTCGAACTGCTGCCCCCGGCCAGCCCGCTGCTGCCCCTGGCTGCCGCCCTGCGCCGCGCCGGCGTCAGTGAGACCGTCCGTCCCGCCCGCTTTACCATCGATCAGGTGCAGGAGCTGCTGGCCGCGGCCCAGAGGCCGTTCCCTGCCGGTATCGCTGAGCGGCTGTACGCTGAAACCGAAGGGCTGCCCTACTTCGTGGTTGAGTATCTGAACCTGCTGGAGCAAGACGATGGAGCGGCAGAAGAACTGGTACTGGTACTCCCCAACTCAGTACGCGACCTGCTGCAGAACCGCTTGAACCAGATCAGTGAAACGGAAAGGCAGCTTCTGCAGACGGCAGCGGTAATCGGTCACAGTTTCGACCTGGGGCTGGTTCAAGCCGGCAGCGGGCGCAGCCCGGAGGAAGCGGTAGCCGCATTGGAGATGCTCACGTCGCGAGGCTTATTGGCAGAGCACGCCGCCGTCTACGATTTCAGCCACGGCCAACTAAGGGCCCTGGTGTATGAGGAAATGCTGCTTGCCCGCCGCCGCCTGCTGCATCGCCGGCTGGCCGACACCTTGGCCCACCTCCGCGGCGCTCCCACCACCGCCGCTTCTGCCCAGATCGCCACCCATTACCAGCTGGCCGGATCGGAAGCCGAAGCTGTCGACTACTTCGTAAAGGCCGGTGATCAGGCACAGGCACTCTTCGCCCCCCACGACGCCATTCACTACTATCGATCGGCCCTGGCCCTGGGAGCTGCCGATCCCTGGCGGCTGCACGCCGCTTGCGGAGAGCTGTCCATGCGGATCGGCGCCTATCCCGAGGCGCTGTCCAGCTATGAAACAGCCGCTGCCCTGGCACCCGAGGCCGAGTTGGGCCGGCTGGAGCATCAGCTGGCCAAAGTGTATCAGCGGCAGGGGAGCTGGTCCCTGGCAGCCCACACCCTGACTCTGGCGCAGCAGCATCTAGGGGAAACCGCTGATCCCGCCGCCCTGGCTCATCTGATCATCGACCGCAGCCTGGTCGCCCATCGCCAGAAGCAGCCGGACCAGGCGCTCGCTTTGGCGCAGCAGGCCAGTCATCTGGCGGAAACCGCCGATGATGGGCCGATGTTGGCCATGGCCTACAATATTTTGGGGATGCTGGCTCGCGGCCGAGGAGATCTGGAGACGGCCATCACCTTTTTGGAGCAGAGCAGCCGGTTGGCTGACGACAGCACCCGCCTGGACATCCAGATCGCCGCTCGCAACAATCTGGCCCTGTCTTACAGCGCCGACGGCCAGCTTGCTGTCGCCCGCGCCATGCTGGAAAAGGCCCTGCTTCTTTGCCAGCGCCACGGCGACCGCCATTACGAAGCCGCATTGCTCAGCAACCTGGCTGATGTGCTCCATCAGATCGGTGACGACGCCCAGGCTCAAGAGCTGATCAAGCAATCAGTTACCATCTATGCTGAAATCGACCGCCGGCAGAAAGATTGGCAGGCGGAAATCTGGCAGTTGGTAGAGTGGTAAGCCACTCCATCTGGCCCCGTACGGGCGAACCCATGTGTTCGCCCCCCATGTGTTCGCCCCCCACGTATTCGCCCCCCAAAATCCCCCTTCTTCTTCCCCCAATATGCTATAGTGTAGACAGGCAATCTTGGCTCTACGGCATCCTGTAGTCGCCAATAGATATGTTCAATTTCACGAGGTGGGAAATGGACAATCAACCCAGGTCAACCACGCCGCAAGCTATCATCCTGACACTGTTCTTTATCGTGGTCGTCCCCTTGTTCCCCATGCTCATTTCCGGTCAGTGGGACTGGTGGGAAGCTTGGGTATATGCCGCCGTGGCCATCCTTGGCTTCGCCATCAGCCGGCTGCTGGCCGCTCGCGCCCACCCCGACCTGCTCGCCGAACGCGCCCGCTTCCTTCGGCAACAAGACGCCAAACCCTGGGACAAAATCCTATCCCCGCTGGTTGTCCTTGGCGGCGGCCTGATCCCCCTGGTCGCCGGCTTCGATGCCCTCTTCGGCTGGTCACCGCCGTTCACCCTGCCCCTTAAAATCCTGGCCCTGGTCATCATCCTGGCCGGCTACCTCCTGGGCTCCTACGCCCTGATCACCAACCGCTTCTTCTCCGGCGTGGTCCGCATCCAGACCGAACGCGGCCATCAACTGGTATCCACCGGCCCTTACCGCTGGCTGCGCCACCCCGGTTATGCCGGCGGCCTGCTCACCTATTTGGCCACCCCGCTCTTACTTGATTCCCGCTGGACATTCCTGCCCGCGATTTTTATCACCATTGTGCTGTTCATCCGCACCCACCTGGAGGACAAAACCTTACAGGACGAACTGGAAGGCTATCGAGAGTATGCCCGGCAGGTGCCCTACCGTTTAGTCCCCGGCCTATGGTAATCCCCGTGGATTGGAACAGATCGCGTACATAGGATCATCATGAACAATCAGCTCAACTACCAGGAACGCCTGACTTCAAACAAGACCACCGCTTTGTTTAGTTTCCTCACGCTCCTCTTCCTGCTCCTATTCATTTGGCGTCTAGGTGCGGTCGCGATGGACACCCTGGCGGCTCTCTTTCTCTTCTTCTCCGCCTTCTTCCTCTTCTACACAGTCAACTTCCGCGCTCTGATCATCCGCCTCTATCCCTTCGCCTTGAAGCTCAAATTTGGCCTTTTCAGCTGGTCCATTCCCTTAGACAACATCGCCAGCTGTTCCCTCGATCAGCTGCCCGGCTTAAAGCGGCTGGGCGGCGCCGGCATACATTTCATGACCGTCCGTCACAGATACCGCGCCTCCTTCAATTTCCTGGAGCACCCCCGGCTGGTCATCTCCCTCAAGCAAAAAGCCGGTCCCGTGCGTGACATCTCTTTCTCCACCAGCCGTCCCGAGTTACTCCTGCCGCTCATCCAGCAAGCCGTTTCCCCGGATCACACGCCCGCCCCATCCTTGGCGGACTGAGTCTCCGTCCTCCAATCTGCGGCATTTGCGCCCGTTCATTATTGCCCCGCAGCCATCCGCTCTGTACAATGCCCTTTTGGTTTGACCAAGAGGGTGGCCTGCGGCGGCTGCCCCACGCATCGGCAGCGCTGTTCGCCCAAAGGCCATATGCAACCGTTCAACAGCCAGTCACGCTTTCTCGCCATATCACTGCTTCTCCTATTGCTGCTGCCTGCCTGCGGCAAACTTGAGGTCGGCATCGAGCAGACGCCGCCCCCCTTTATCACCCCGGCCGCCACCGCCACCGCCACTGCCACGGTCACCGATACCACCACCAATAGTATCACCGCCAGCCCCCAGCCCATCACACCCGTCGCTTCAGCCGCCCCAGCCACCCTGATAGCCCAACCCACGCCCACCAACATAGCCCGCGAACCAGGACTGGTCTACGCCAACCCCCAGTTCCAAATCACCCTCACCTATCCAGGGAACTGGCAGGTGGACCCGGAACACAGCGGCCGCGGTCACAAATTCGCTGCCGAAGATGGCTTCTTCATCACCGATGTCGTCCCGGGGGATAACATCAACACCCTGGCTGGGATGGCCACGGATCAGGGGCTGCTCCAATTCGGCTCTCGTCCCACCATCGAAATCGCCCATATCCAGGGCCAACCGGCCCGCTTCATCTGGCCTTCCAGCGACGCTGCCGACGATCTAGCTGCCCTAATCATCCGCTTTCCCACCCCGGTCGCTATCGATCAGGACAGCTACGACTTCTTCTTGCTTTACGCCGATATCGACCATATGCGGGCTCTGGCCCAGACCGTTCGCTTCACTGACGCTGTCGCCACCGTCTCCACCGCCAACAGTACCTGGTTCTCTGCCGGCGACCTCCAGGACACCCTCATCCCCTTCCTGACCCACCCGCACAGCGACAGTCCCCAGTTTGGCGACATCGCCACCATGCACGCCGACGGCAGCGGCGTCACCCGCCTGACCACCTACGGCTACAACGCCGATCCCGTTCTCTCCCCCGACGGCCAGCGCATCGCCTTCCGATCCGTCCCGCGCAGCGCCCTTTCCCTACCGGATGCCGGGCCCCAGCTTCACAGCCGGCAGTACAACATCTCGATGATCACCCTGGACGGCGCCCTCGCCCGGCAGTTCACCCACAGCGCTGAAATTCGCAGCGTCCCCGTCTGGTCTCCCGACAGCCGTCGGCTGGCATTCAGCCAGGGGGCAGAGGGCCGGCTCATCGAAATCGACGTCCAGACCGGCTACGCCCGCGATCTCGCTGCCGGCGCCTACTCACCCCGCTACCAACCCGCCGGCGACGGTATCGCCTTCATCACCACCGCCGGCGGTCTAACCTGGATCACCCTCGATGGCCTCCAGCAGCAGCTGATATCCGAATCACAGCTGCCCGACAACGCCGTGATCTACGACTTCGATTGGCTCCCCGACAACCGCGGCTTGCTCTTCACCATCCGCCAGGACGACATCGAAAGATCCGCCCCGCCCCAATTCACCCTGTTCATCGCCTCCCTGGACGGCTCCGAGCCGGTTCGACTGGCGGAAGATGTTCGCCAGATCAAGCTCTCACCTGACGGCTTGACCCTGGCCGCCCTTAGGGGCAGCGGCTGGAGCGACAGCTGTTTTGTAGACGCCCAGTTGAGCTTCATGCAGTTGAGCCCCGACTTCACCACGGCGGCCCCATCCGATCTTGACTCCTTCACCGGCTTCCCCCGGATCACGGCGCAGCAGATCTTCTACCCCCTTGCCAATCTCACCTGGATTTCCAACCAATACGCTTTCGGTGAGTTCGAACTGACCTGCACCACCGATCGCGCCAGTGCCGGCAGCTATCTCATCGACCCCGCCCATCATCGCATGATCCAGATTAAAGCGGCTCAAGATAATTGACCCTTGTTACCATTCTGTAACATCCCGTGTCGAGACGGTTGCAGCGCTGCCATACCATCGTAACCTTCCCCGGATAAACTAAGCTCAGCAAACCTCCTCAGAAGTGTAAGGCACACGTGATAGGACCAATTTGGTTCATCGGGCTGCGTGTGCCTTACACGCAGGGGGAGTTCTCTCTCTTGTTTGCGGTTTGCCAACTAGCACCTTAGGAAGGCACGAGATCATGAACCAGCATCGGACAGAAGCGCCGCTTCCCTCCCCTTTTGATGGTGGAACCCTCTTCAGAGATTCATCTCCTCCTGCCTCAACTTCCCTCCCTTATGCGACAGCAGATTCGGGGCTTCGACCCTTAACCGATTCACGCCGGCATCTTATGCCCGGGGAATCGGAAATGGAACCCCATCCCTGGTTTTCTCTCCCGCTAATTGCGGATGACAACAAGCAAACCAGCGGTCTTCGCTGCGGATCTGCATTTGATAAACCGGCCGGTGCCGACGCTGATGCTTGGTCACCCCTCCTCACCCCAACACCCGTTGCCCGATCAATAGATACAGTTCCGGAACCAAGAGCGGCCCAACTCGCCGTCGCACCAAATCTTAGCGAGTTCGGACCCATGACTGCACCCCCCCTCCACCTTCCCCCCGACTTCTGCATCATCGGACGGGCACCGGCCGGCTTCAACCCCACCACCTTGTTTGCGGGCCTCTGAATCAGGCCGCTTCAACTTCGTCAGCCAGGA
>JAHEEY010000038.1:0-8726 GCA_024640485.1 Chloroflexota bacterium
GATGAGGAAAGCAGCCGTTCGATCATCAAAAGGGCGCTGGATTTAGGGATCAACTTCTTTGATACCGCCAATGTCTATGCCTATGGAAACAGCGAGGAGATTCTGGGGCGGGCCCTAAAGGATTACGCCAACCGGGACGAAGCCGTGGTCGCCACCAAAGTCTTTGGTGAAATGCGCAAGGGCCCAAATGGCGGCGGCCTTTCCCGAAAAGCGATCATGAGTCAAATAGATGCCAGCCTTAAGCGCCTCAACATGGATTACGTGGACCTTTACATCATCCATCGCTGGGATTACAACACCCCCATCGAAGAGACCATGGAAGCTTTGCATGATGTGGTCAAAGCCGGGAAGGCAAGGTATATCGGCGCTTCTGCGATGTATGCTTTCCAGTTCCATAAGGCGCTTCATGTGGCTGAAAAGAACGGCTGGACCCGTTTTGTCTCGATGCAGAATCACCTGAACCTCATCTACCGCGAAGAGGAGCGGGAGATGATGCCTCTTTGCAGGGAAGAAAAGATCGCGGTGACCCCGTACAGCCCCCTGGCATCGGGCAGATTGGCCCGCGATTGGTCGGAGACAACAGCCCGTCTCCAAACCGACCCGATTGCCAGGCAGAAATACGACGACACCGCCGAGGCGGATAAATTAGTTGTGGAGCGAGTCACTGAAGTCGCCCAGAAACACGCTGTTCCCCGTGCCCATATCGCCCTGGCCTGGCTGCTGGGGAAAGAACCTGTGGTGGCGCCTGTTATTGGGGCGACCAAGATCCATCAGCTTGAAAGCACCGTCGAATCCTTGTCGGTTCAGTTAACACCCGAAGAAGCTGCCTATCTGGAAGAGCCCTACACGCCCCATCCGGTCGTTGGCCTGATTCCATATGGGAGTTAGTTGTTAACTGCCCGGAAATACCATGCCGTAAGCAAAGAAGAGGCCCCAACCGGGAAGAGCGCATCCGGCAGGTTGCTGGGGATCGGCCGCTCAGGGATCTCCGAACAGCCGATCCTCACCCTTCAAAGAGCTGATACAGCCGCACACGGACCGTCCCGCATGCAGCTGCACTTGATATCGGGTCCGAAGCTATGCTCTCCGTCCGCTCGGATGATTCATTTGATTTCCAGAGAGTTCATCACAGCGTCCAACAGGGTTAGGTCCGGGGTGAACGTATTGGCGGCCTCTGTACTCAGGGCATTAGCCGCGTTTTCCAGATAAGCGAGGTAATCGCTGCCGAATTCCGGCGGCTCATCCCCACTGATCGTTCCGTCCGCTGGCAGGCTGGGATGGGTGACCGGCAGGACCGCGGCCACATAATACTTCCCATCACTGGTCAGCCCCTGGAAAGTGTAGATCAGCTCGTGATTATTGAGGGGTACAATCCCCTGGGAAAACTCGGTTAGGTAGCGCACGCCCTGACCGTCCTTGAAGTCCAGGTACTGCAGCTGCTTGTGCATGACTTGGGTGGCGTTAACCAGCGGCAGGAAAGGCATGATGGCCGTTTCCTGAGCGGACTGGAGCATGCTTTCCAGTGAGGCAGTGATCTCGCCCGCGCCCTCGTTGGCCTCCCCTAACGCTTTCACATCATAGATAAAAATCTGCGGCTCCATGAGGTGGTTGCTGACGGGATACCCTTGCAGCGTCGCCACGGTATACTCAGGCAGCATCTTCCAGTACGGAGCATTCTCACTGGCCAGCACCGCGGCGACCGTATCGATTCGAAGGCTGGTGGCTGTGCCGCCCGTATCCAGAGAAATGTCCAGCGATCCTTCGGCGGCGGGAACGTTCGTTGCCGGCGGAGCTGCCGTCACCGTTGGTTCTACCGCTGGCACTGGCGTTGATGCTGCCGTAGGATCAGGCTCCTTGGTCGTGGAGTCGGTCGGGGAACAGGCAGCGAGCAGAAGCGAGGCCCCCAGAAGGGCCGTTAGCAGCTGCGGGATAATTCTAGAATGAGTTTTTGTGAACAATTGACATCTCCTATCTAACTTGAAAATAGCCGGCTTCGCCAGGGCAGCTCGCCCCACCCCATGGCCGATGAGCGCCGGTCAGCTGATTCCCGTCAAAACTGCCGCAATCACCTATTTCATACGTTGTGCGGCTTGTTGGTAAGTAAGTGGGACGAACACCCAGTAAATCACACCAACGTAGAGCAAAATTATGTGAAAGGCAGGCGGTCCCAAAAGAAGCTGCAGGCCAAAAGCGCCAAACGAAACGGCTGCCGCCAGCATGCCATAAAGCCGGGTGCGATGCAGCCAGACGTACGGCAGGAAATGCGCGCCGCCTAACGCGGCCATAATGACCGGAATTGAACGGGGATTCATATTAAAAGCTACGATCAGGGCCGGCAGCCACAGCGCTTGTGACACCGCCAGCAGCACAGACAATTTTCGCAGCGGATTGTCTGCCGCCATGCGCCCCCAACCCATCCACCGTTCCAGCCAAAAGGCAGCCGGCAGAGCCGCTCCGCCCTGAAACAGGACGATCAGCGCGGCTGTCTCTTCCGGCAGGACATACGACAGGATCCCACTCACGAGAAAGGTGGTGCCGTAAGCTATCAGGAAAGGTGCACCGCCAGCCGAATTAGCGCTGACTTCTGTAAAAGCTTGGTCAAGATTCATCATGCTCTGGTTCATTTTCAACCCTCAGTGTCACTTCCTTGTGTCATCTGACTTCTTGTTCTGCTTTGGTCTCTTCAAATCGAGTGTTTCGCTCGGTTAGCAAACCGTTCTCGCCCTTCTCTAGGCTCAGAGGAAGATACCAAATAGCACCTTCCTCTGAGCCTCCTTTTCAATCCCGATAGTCCGCCTTATGCGATCAGCAGATCCGTTACCCCGGATCCCCGCTGGAACATCTGACGTCGGTTCAGCCAGACAACAACGACGGCTGCGGCGATGTAGAAAAGAATGTCCCACGGTTGAGCGTCAGGAAATATGGGGTTCATCATTTGAAAGTGGTACAGGACAGCGATCAAAAGGCTGCCTCGGCTGGCATTGAACAGGGGGGTCAAAATGACAGAAATAGCGACCACCCCGGCGAAGTAGGGGCCGAAGGACCATGCGCTCTGAGGCGTTCCACTCATTAGGAAAGAGGGGATGTGCCAGAGCCCCCAGATGGCGCCCAGAATCAGCCCTGCCCAGAACGGGGCAAACCGGCGCTGCAGCATAGGCAGGGCAAACCCCCGCCAGCCGAGCTCTTCGATGGGGCCGAGGAACAATGCCATCGCCATCGCTGGGAACATCTTAGACCAGGGAGAGAAGGGGAATGGGTCATTGATGGTTCCCTTTATGGCGGCTCCGCTGTAGACAATTGCAGGAATGCCTAAAATGATGAACAGCCACCACAGCCCGGGGGCGCGCCACAGGGTCAGCCGCCGAAAGAAACTGCCCAGCCCCTTCACCCCGTACTGCCGCCAGGCCAGGAATACGCCGGCGAAGCCCGGTGAGTACACAGCTAAAATGAACAGCGGGTTCGCCGCGCTGATCTCGCCAAAGATGGCCACGATCTGGTCGGTGAACAGGAACAGCAGCGCTGCTAGCCCCCAGGTCAACCCGAAGGTTATCGCCAGGAACGGGCCTACTGTCTTCGTTGTTACTTCTGTTGGGTTATTTGAAACTAGATTCATCGTAAATCCTCCGTTTATTGGTCAGGCATACGGCCTGACTGCGTTGGGACCCTGTCCCGGAATTATTCCTTTTCTCTACTTATCGGATGTCAGGGAGGGGTCCCAGTAGACCGACAATACGCCGGGGCCAGGCTCAGCCGTCAGTACCAACCGGTATGTGCCCGCCGGCAGCTCTTGTTCCCAGATGCCGCCTCCGTCTTCATCGGTGCGATAGTTTTCACTATGCAAGATCACCCGGTCACCATCTTCCGGCCCGATCAGGCGGAGATCGAGATAGGCGGTATCGGCTTTGGGCAGAGTGTAGAAGATGGCCACTGCGGCGGTTTCCGTCAAGGCAAGCTCCCCCAGGAGTTCCTCATCATACGGCTGAGCAGCCAGGTCAACCTCTGCCGCCTGCTGATAATTCGACGGCGGCATCCCATGTTGATCCCCCAGAAAAGCAGCACAGCCAACGACGAGCATGTTCATAAACACCTTCAACATCAGCAGGCTCACGGCAGTCCGCCTTCGTGCGGCAGCGGTTTGCCTCTTTCCAATCGGCTGCTCATCATTGCAGGCGCCCTTTCTCGTCAGCCCAAATACAAGCGGCACACGGCATAAGAAGCGTTCTTTTTTCATCCCGTCAGCAAAATGCATTGGTAAGTCCTCCATGAATATCCAGTTTGGTTCCATATCTAGGATGTACTGTCCAGCTTAAAACAAGAAACCCCCAGACACATCGGATATGTGGGGAGCATCAGGGCTGGTCAGAGAAAGGGAATGTCTCCTAGCCATATGGCCAGGTACTCTTTCATATGCATACGCTCACTGCGTCATTTCTCGCTTACACGGCCCGCAGCCTCTTTCAATTAGATGCTTGGGCCGCTGCGTAAACCGCGCCGCTGGCCCGTCGTAGATAGCATCAGCATCAAAACTGATGGTAGCGCTCAGGCAGTTGCGCACCTCCAGTCGATGGTCGACCGCACGCATCCTGCTTTGAAATAGTAGGGGCCTTTGAGCATGCCGGTAAGATGAACAGGCCGAACAGCCATAATCGTTTCAGCTGCCTCATTTACTGCGCATCATGAACCGGGGGGAAATTCGCGTCTCAATCTGTGATCGTCGACTGTGCGGTACAGTCTAAATTAGAGGATCCCTTGATACATCGGAGGGAGGGCGTTCTTCTGATCAGAAGGTCAGTTTTTCTTGCGAGTGTGCCGATCTCCCTGGGGCTTCCTTTTACCTGGCTGCTGCTGTACACCATGCGCCTGCTGTCTCTGAGGTAACAGGCGCGTAGTGTCCGCGTTCTTCTATATCTACGCGGCCGGCGAATCCCGTATATGCGTCCAGTCGTCCGCATAAAAACCGGGGGAATATTCAATATAGCATTG
Organism: Chloroflexota bacterium; assembly: GCA_024640485.1. Classification (GTDB taxonomy): domain Bacteria; phylum Chloroflexota; class Anaerolineae; order Promineifilales; family Promineifilaceae; genus JAHEEY01. The sequence goes on from JAHEEY010000038.1 coordinate 4,984, forward strand.
AGATGCAGAACCAGCGAAAGGGTATCTCTTGAGTAAAACAGTGGCGGCGAGGGCGCCATCTGGCTGAGCTGCAACGGCGTCAGGCTCCCCGGCAGTCCCGCCTATCCGGGGAAGTTAACCACCCCCAGCTGCTGTAGAAAACCCAGCATGTCACTGTACTCCCACTGCTCCACAATCTTGTAATCCTTGAAGCGGTATACCGTGCACCCGGCCAGCTCCATCTCCTTGCCCGTTGCCGGCACCCCCAGCGTCGGCAGTGGGCCGGTATGCTTGCCTACCCAGGTCCAGCGGGCCACCGCGGTATCCCCCTCCACCACCAGCTGGTGGATAGTAGAGCTTGTCTCGCCAAAAGCCGCCAGCATCCCTTCATCACCCTGAAGGTTGGCTTCTAGGCCGGTCACCGGCGGGAACGGGGGTCGGTGGAATACGATTTCATCGGCATAAAGCTGGTACGCTTTGGCCATATCCCTCTTCTGCCACGCCTCATCGTTCATCTTTGAAATCAATGATTTTATCTCGTCAGCTGTCATCACATTTCCTCCAAATTCCAACACTCTCGGCCGGCCAAGCGGGCGGCGAACAATGAATTATCGAATCTTATGGAGCGATGGTGGCGGTGGTGGCTTCCCGATCGCGTTTCTGCTCAACGCGTAAAGGATATTATAGCATTAGGCCAGATCGCCTGGAAAGCGGCCCTTCACCGCGCCGGTACTGCGTCCGCGAGGCTCCCCTGAAACTTGTGCAACCCTCAAAATAAGCTAAGATGCACAGCTTGAATCGGGAACGCACAGATGGCGCCACAACGATCCAACCCGCGCCCTTCCCAGAACACAGCGAGGAATCCGTGGACAGGCCCACCACAAACACCCCCACCCCGAAGCCGCCGCCAGGGAGTAATTAGCCCCCATGAATGATGCCAACCTGCCCTCCATCAATCGAAATGAGATCGATGAGATCATCAAAACGGTAGCGGATGAAGCCGCCGCCTACCTGGCCCGGCTGGACGGCCGCCCCGTCCGCTCCCAGGGGGACAAAACCATCCCCGCGCCATTGGCCGGCCCGCTGCCGGAGCGGGGTGAAGGCGCCGCTCAAACCCTGAGGGCGCTTATGGACCATGGCCTGGACGCGGCCGTTCACAGCAGCGGCCCCCGCTTCTTCCATTTCGTCACCGGCGGCGTCACCCCCGCCGCCATGGGAGCCGATTGGCTGGCCACCCTCTTGGATCAGTTCGCCACCAATTCCCTCTCGTCGCCCTTAGCCGTGGGGCTGGAGCAGGTCAGCCTCGACTGGCTTAAATCCTTGTTCCGGCTGCCCCAGGGGATGGGCGGCATCATCACCACCGGCGCCACCATGGCCAACTTCGTTGGGCTGGCCGCCGCCCGCCAATGGTGGGGAGAGCGGCAGGGTGTCGATATCGCCCAGCAAGGTTTTGTCGGACTGCCGGCGGTACCCGTCTTCTCCAGCGGCTATCTCCACGCCAGCGTGATCAAGGCCCTGGCCATGCTGGGGATCGGCCGCTCCGCGGTCACCACCTTCAGCCGGCATCCAGACGGCCGTGTCGACCTGGCCGCCATGGAACAGGCCCTGCGCAATCTCAAGGGTGCCCCGGCTGTCATCGTAGCCACTGCCGGCGAGGTCAACAGCGGCGCCTTCGATCCCATCGGCCCCTTGGCCGATCTGGCTCAGAAATACAACGCCTGGTATCACCTCGATGGCGCCTTCGGGCTGTTCGCCGCCCTGGCCCCTGGAACACGACACCTGACCGCCGGCGTAGAACAGGCCGACTCGGTCACCGTCGACGGCCATAAATGGCTCAACGTCCCATACGATTCCGGCTTTTCCTTCGTCAAAGAGGCCGGGCTGATGAACCGCGCCTTTGCCTACACCGCCGCCTATCTGGATGGCTCAACCGGCGGCAATTTCAATCCCGGTTCCATGGGCCCGGAAGGCTCCCGTCGGGCTCGGTCCCTGGCGGTATGGGCCACCCTGCGCGCTTACGGCAGGGCCGGCTACCAGGAACTGGTCGAGCGCTGCCTGCTTCTGGCCCAGAGAATGGCCGCCCGGGTCGATGCCGCCCCGGAGCTGGAACGTTTGGCCGACGTCCCCCTGAACATCGTTTGCTTCCGTTACAATCCGGGAGGCAACTCGGAAGAGGCGTTGGACCGGCTGAACCAACAGCTGGGGCAAGCCATCCTGGACGACGGCCGCTTCTATGCCGGCACCACCCAGTACCAGGGCAAGGTCGCCCTGCGCCCGGCCATCGTCAACTGGCGCACCGGCGGCGGGGAGATCGATGAATTCATCCAGGTCGTGCGTGAGCTGGCGGCTCGGCTGCTAGGATGAGCCCCGCCTGCCCGCGCTCAGCCGCTGGAAGTTAGCGCGCAATTGCCCCTCCCCATGTACGGGCGAACCTATGTGTTCGCCCCTTCCGTTCGTTCGCCCCTTCCCGTTCGCCCCTTCCTCGCTCACCCCACGCCTCCCAACCTAAGCTTCTCTTCCATACAAATAAGCGTCTGCATATTCCTGCAGATTGAGCATCGGCGTTGCAAACGCGCCATTAATGCGCCGGTACATTTCGTTGACCATTAGCGGAGCCAGCAGAGCGTTGACGCTGGTCAGTGATGGCTCCTTCTTCAAGAGGCCCTCTTGTTGATACCGATCCAGGATGTGCCCAATACCGCGGATATTCGCCAGGGGCGTCTGCAGCGTATTCTTCAGTTCCGGATGGCGGGGGATCTCCACAAGTATCAACGGCATGATTTCCCCATACGTCTCCACGGTAGCCATATACGCTTCCAAAATCCTTATCAGATCAGCTCGAAGATCGCCGCTGTAGCTCAGCTTACTCATAGGCGTCGCCGACAGTTGATGTTCGATAGCCCGTTCGATCAGGCCCACTTTGCTCCCATATTTGCGGAAGAGAGTCGCCTCATGCATATTCGCCGCCGCCGCCATTTCACTCGTAGTTGTGCCCTCATATCCACGGGCGATTAACAGCCCAATCACCGCTTTAAAAACTTCGTCTTCATTGATTATTTTTGGCATTTCCACCTCTTTGAAGGGCGATTGTAACATAAGCGAGTATTGACTCGCAATAAACCCTGCGCTACAATAATTGCGACCATTTACTCGCAAAAAGGTCGGTTTATAACCACTCAATAGCATGATGCAGGAAAAGGTACTGCGGACGTCATTGCCGTTTGATGTCCCCGATTGACCTTTCCCAATCATTCAAATTAGTTAACGGGGCTGAATTGCCCCTATGTCGGGTGACCAAACATGTCCTCATATCTCTGGCGGCTGAAGCTGCGCCTGCAGTTTACCGGCTGGCTGCAGTACCTTCCACCTACGATCTTGGCCCTTCTGTTTTTCCTCATCGCCGCGTTAGCATCGCTTCTTAGCTATATGCCAGTGGCGTATCCCTTTGGTTTCATTGCCGCTCTTTTACTGTCCGTATCGATATTTGACCTGCTCACCGTGAAGCTCCAGCTGCACCCTCAAGAGCGGCTCCCTAAACGGAACGACCATCTAGACATTTTTGACGTAATGCGGGCAAGACGCTCCTGCCGCTCATTCCAGCCCCGAAAACTAACCCCCACCGACTACAGCGAGCTTATGGAATACGTGCGTTTACGAAGTGAAGCGCCCACCATTGGCAAAGCCCCGATTCGGTTTGAATATGTTTCCGCGCCGCTCACTGTTTGGCCGGTGGTCGGCGCCGCTGAATTCCTGGTGGCAATTGT
>JAHEEY010000038.1:8826-18272 GCA_024640485.1 Chloroflexota bacterium
ACGTGCGTTTACGAAGTGAAGCGCCCACCATTGGCAAAGCCCCGATTCGGTTTGAATATGTTTCCGCGCCGCTCACTGTTTGGCCGGTGGTCGGCGCCGCTGAATTCCTGGTGGCAATTGTCCCCAGCGAGTACAACCGCCTGGCGGTTATCGACGTCGGCAGGACTCTGCAGAAGATCATTATCGATGCCACACGCATGGGGCTGGGAACCTGTTGGATTGGGCCAGGCGCGGATCATTCCAGTGTTATGCGGCACCTGGGCGGCCGCTTCAACCCGGAAGAGGATCACATCATCTGTGTGTGCGCCGTTGGCTACAAATCCTGGTATTTGCCGGCACTGGTGCGGCTTATGAATATTCAATTTCACCGGCGATTACCCCTTTCCTCTCTATTCTTCGCCGATCCGTACTTCAGAAAGCCTTTAAATGTCGAAGTGTCCCCTTTCAACCGATTTGGGCGCGGCTACGAGGTATGTCAATGGTCCCCATCCTCTTTTAATGGACAGACAACCCGGTGCGCCGCCGTCATACTGCCTGATGATGTAAAAAAGGGGGGGCCGCATGAGGAACAACCCCGTTTAGTCAGGTTTGATTTCTATGCCGCCGTCGAATCACGCTACTACGCCCCTGTGGCCTTAGGCATTTGGTGTGCGAATTGGGAAATGGGATGTGAGGCGTTGGGTATTAACGGGCACTTCGCTCTGCTGTCGGCTGAAGAAAGAGGCATTCATAATGACAAAGCTTACCCCCAACTACCCAGATATGATGTCAGTTGGTCACCAGCCGCGATCCGACCGACTTGCCCGCAAGAGCGTCGAGATGATGCTATTCCAGAGTTTGCCGTACGCGCCAAACCGCGAATCCTCTCCTAATTTGACGCCTGAAATGACTCGCTAATTCCGACGACGATCACCTGAACGTCGGCGGCCGATGCCTCGAAATGTTATCAGGCCAAACACTCATCATCCATTCATGGTCATTATCAATCGGAGTAATATAATCTGTGCAGTCGCTGAGAAAGCGAAAGAAATACAAATTGCCACTGGTCAGGCATCGTTCTGACTGTACTCCATCCACATGGCGCTTCTAGTCTAGCCTCGACTCCAGGTGCTGTCCCTCTAAGACAATCAACTGAATATAGCTTTACGCCAGGAGATGAACGTGTTTCGCACTGCGAAGATAGCTTCCTTGGCTCGACGTGCCCTTCTTGGGTTCGTATTGAGCATGGCACTGGTCGCCTGCCAGAACGCTGCGGACTCCGCGCCACCACCGTCAACGACCGTAGTAATAAATTCCGCGAGCACCCCCGCTGCTCCCGTTCAGAACGAGAGCGACCAACCTACCGCTGCTGATACCCCGGCAGTCGACGAGAGCTCCCCGCTCGCACAACCGGCCGATTTTGATTGGGTCTTCGACGAAACGGCCGAACCCATCAACCTGTCTCTTTCACTTGCCGAAGACCAGGCGGCGGAAGCCCTCATCCCGGTAACGGGTGGCAGCCTGACCGTCACCGGACCGGACGGGACACGATTCACCCTCGACATTCCTACCGATGCCCTGCTGGCTGAGACGCACATACGCATGATCCCAGCGGTCTATGTTAGTGGAATGCCATCAGGTCTGGAGCAGACCGTGCTGGTGCAGCTGGAGCCGGAAGGGCTGTTCTTCAATGATTATGCCACCCTGACCATCGTTCCCACCGCGGCAGTGCCCATTGACGAGCAGATCATGTTTGGCTACCACAACCACGGCGAGGGGATGTACCTAGCCCCGCTGGTGGTCGATTCGGAGGCAGTCCAGCTTCAAATACTGCATTTCAGCGGCTATGGGCTGAGTAAGGGATTGCTGGCAGACCTGGAACCCGTACGCCGGCGCCTGGGTGGTAGCGTGGAAGATCGGATCACCAGTCAGGTCAGCTCCTTGCTGTCGCAGGAACGCCAGCGAAAGCAGCTGGGGATGGGTGAAGGCCAATTCCCTGACCTGGGCCCCCTGATGCAGGAGTACATGGAGAAGGTGGTGAAACCACGAATCGCGGCCGCCGGTGAGAGCTGCGCTTCCGGCCATTTGGCGATGCAGACTTTGCTCAGCCTGGAACGCCAGCGACAGCTGTTAGGGGTCGGTGGCGAATCCGGCGATTCGCTCATGGACCAGGTGATAGAGCTGATGCCCGATGTGGGAAAGATATGTCTTCAAGAAGAGTATGAGCTGTGCCGTGACGAGCACATCGTTCACCGTATCCTGCCCGCTTATCTGGGTATCGAGCGCCAGAAGCAGCTTCTAGGCATCGAGGACGACTCAGGCGGCCTGATAGAAGGAGACGGCTGGAATCTGGTAGACAACTGCCTGCAGTTCGAACTTGAGTTCGAGTCTACGGGCGACTTTGATTACGAAGGAGATGGCTTCACCTCGCAGGTGCGTGCCAAGGTGCCAGTGAGATTGGCAGCCGACTCCGCCGAGTTCAAGATGACCGGAAGCGCACCGTTGGACAACTACTTCTTTGAGTTTCGGCTCGAAGACTGCAATGTCACCAGTAACCGGGGTGGCGCTACCTTTGAAGTGTTCAATCTGGGCCTTGAAGTTGCCTATCGCGGTGATGAAGACCAGGTCGGCTACGTGGAGGATGTAAAGCTGGTTTATTATCCGGGCGCCACGACCGAATCCTTCGTCATCAACTGCGAAGATCAGGCGCCCTTTTCGTTTCCAGCGTCGTCTATGTGGACGGGACTCTACAGCATCACCCACGCTGACGAAATCAGCAATGAAGGTGGCTCCGCTGCCGGCAGCCCTCCGTCTGGCGGCAGTCTCCCCGGCATGGGAGGCATGACCGGCAGTATGTTCATGCCGGTCATGCCGGTCGTACCTGAAGCCCACGGCTTCGTGGCCACGGGTTGGGAGATGGCAGGTGGCGAACTGTTTGCCACCCTGGAGTGGCAAACCCAGGACGGAGGGCTTGGCCTCACCGAGAACGGCGTCTTCAACTTATACCACCGGCCGGTCGGCTAGCCCATACCGTCTGAGTGAATACCGGAAGTTTTGTTGATAATCGGAATACACGATACAGCAAGAAGTTTACTACCCGATGAAGTTCCGTATTCGCTAGTAGGTGGTCTGGGTGTGCCTGCTTACCAGCGGCCGTTGGGCAAAAAACAATTTAACAATGAGTAGGAGAAGATAGTGTCAACAGCAGGAGATATTTTCGAAAATCCGGTGACAGGTGAGTCCGGCTATGTTCGCGTCGGTACGGATGAAACCAATGGCGAATATTTGATGTCCGATTTGCGAGTTCGCCCCGGTGGTGCCGTCCTAGGCGAGCACGTTCACCCGAACATCGACGAGCGCTTTACCGTGCTCAGCGGAAAGATAGGCTACAAGCTTGTGGGCCGGGAAGGGATCGCCCAGGCAGGCGAGGTCATCGACCTTCCCCGTGGCCAGGCCCACGATTGGTGGAACGGCGGTGACGAGGAGGCTCGGGTGATCGTCGAGATCAAACCGGCCGCCCGATTCGAACAGATGGCAGTGACCTTGTTTATGCTCGCCCGTGAAGGAAAAACGAATAGCAAGGGGATGCCCAACATGCTGCAGATGGCGCTCATCGGCAAGGAGTTTGAGGATACCGTCCAGTTCACCAGCCCGCCTATCGCGGTCCAAAAAATACTATTCGGGATGCTGGCGCCCATTGCCCGGCTCTTTGGTTACCGTGCTATCTACCCGCATCACTTAGAGTATCCGGTCGAGAAAGTAGAAGTAGAACCCCTGCCGGAAGGTGTCTTAATTCCCGGCCTATCACAGATTGTTCCTTCTGTCTTGAACGCGTGAAACCCGGCCGCGTTGAGCTAGTTTGAACCTTGAAAAAGTGAACCCCATTCTGTTTGCGCCATAGTGTAGATTTATCCCTCAGCGGCACTCCGCTGCGCGATCCCGACCTGACCGTGGAGCGGGAGGTAACCCGCGACGGCAACCTGCTGGATGTCACCCTGGTGGTCCGCAACGCCGGCACCTTGCCCGCCTGGCTGCAGAGCGTAGACGACAACATCACCGGCATGATCCCGCTCTATCAGAACGCCCCTGGCCACCGCACCCTGCACTCCGGCTCCTTCTGGGTCAACAACAACCAGCGCCGGGAACACCTCACCTTCGACCTGAAGGCCGCCGCCGGGGCTCGATTGAAGCTCGAGCCCCGGCGACAGCTACACCATGACCTACAGCGCCGTCCCCATCCTCTACGACCGGGAGTTCAGTGCCGGCATCGGCATCGTGCCGGTGAAAATCACCGCCAACGTCCTGGACAATGAATTTCAAGTCAGCAAGATTCATTTCTACGATTACGACGGCGGGCCGCTGGCGCACCGGGCGCTCTTCTCCGCCGCCCTGCCCAACCAGGACCTGTTGCTTTGGCACGGTCACGGCAGCTACACCACCTGGGGCAGCAGCAATGACACCGACTCTAGCATCAATATCAACAGCATCCGGGCGATGCCCCGGGGGAACAGCAACCCCTTCCTCATCGCCGGCGCCTGCAGATACGCTTCCCACTATTATTCCCCTCAGGGGCATACGCCAATGCCATCTCCCGGCACGCCAGATGAGGCGCGTAATCCTCAATCCGCATCGTCCGCCACCCCATGTACGGGCGAACCCATGTGTTCGCCCCTTCCCGTTCGCCCTTTCCCATTCGCCCCTGCCGTTCGCTCTCCCCCCAACCCATAAACCCGCAAATTCGGGTTTATTGGGATTTACCCCTTGACAACCATCCGTAAAACCGTTATGATATGTTTATTACCCACTCAAACGGGTAACTTGGAAAATAGGATTACCCGCAAAAAGGACAGACGCGATGCCAACTTTAGCCGCAGATTTCATCCGCACTTCACAAAAGGTCGCCGTACTAATCGACCTGGAACCGGCCCACAGCCTGATCAACAGCTCGCTCATGCTGCACAAGTCACACAAACTGTCCGGTCTCAGCGAATGGGTCACCAAAGCCGCCGCCGCCATGTCCCCTGAATTCGCCAGGGCCAACGGCACCGTCATTCTCGGCCTCCACTACGCCGTCCGCCCCACCCGCCGCTGGTCCACTTTTCCCGCCTTCATCGACTATCTCGCCAGCGCCGACCCACTTACCCTGCGCGACCAGATTTTCGACATGTACAACTCCTGCGGCTGCCAGCTCGCTGCCGCCGCCCACCCCACTGCTCCCGAGGCGGTCTTAGCCTCTGTCGACAGCTACATGGAATACCTCAAGGCTGGCTTTTCTCCGGATCACATCGATGTCGACATCGAGTCCGCCGCCTATACCCTGATGATCGACCCGCCGGAAATGCAGCGGCAGATCGTCGCCCACCTCAGGAAGCTTTGGACCGAAGTTCTGGAGCCCGAGTGGCAGCGAAACCTGCCCATGCTCAACGCCTGTGTGGAAGCATTCCGGCAGCTCGACTTGAGCCAGATGAGCCCCCTGGAAGCCGCTGAGCAAATCCTGGGGCAAGAGGTGCCCGAAGATTGGCGCTGTTCGCTGGAGAATGAGAAATACCAGCGGTTCATCTTCGTCCCCTCCGCCCATCTGGGCCCCTATCACAGCGTCATGACCGCCGGCGACACAGCCTGGCTCCTCTTCGGCGCTCACCTGCCCCAAGGCTCAATGGTAAGCTCGCCTGAACTGAGCCGATCCGAACTGCTCGTCCGGCTGGGCGCCCTGGCTGACGACACCCGGCTCCATATCCTGCGGGTCCTCAAAGAGCAGGGCGAGCTCTGTTCCCAGGAGATCATCCAGCAGCTCGATCTCAGCCAGTCAGCCGCTTCACGACACCTGAAACAGCTCAGCGCCACCGGCTACCTCTCCGAACGACGAAAGAACGGCGCTAAATGCTACGGCCTTAACCAGCAGCGCATTCAGGACACCGTCCAGGCGCTGTCCCAATTCTTAATTGACTAGCCATACTGCGCCCCTGCGCAGGTCACCATACAGCCGCGCTAACATCACCATCACCATCACCGCCGGCAGCGGATAAGGAGAACGATCATGCATACCCCAATGAGACACCTTTACGAAATGGAAGCTCGCCAACAACAGTTGCTCGAAGAAGCCGCCCACGGCCGGCAAGTGCGGGAAGCCCTGCGCACCTACGTCACCCCCGCCCACCGCCTGATGGCCAAACTCAGCCGCATCGGAACCCTGTTGGCCAATCTGGCCAGGATTCGCATCCAGGTATCCTTCGAAATGAACGAGCGGATCCCCGATGCCCCGGCCCACTGATTCCCGGTTTCCCAGGCTAAACACAGCCCTTCATACCCTCTTCCCCGGCAGCGAAGCAGCCCACCCCCAAACGGCCCGCTTCGCTGCCGCTCTCTCATAAGCCCAGCCCCGCCGCCGCCCCGTACGGGCCAGGCAAGCGGGAAGCCCCTATCACCTCCCGCACCCTTCCCCGCCCCGCTTGCCTTGCCCTTGCCCTCGCCCTTGCCCATGCCCTCGCCCTCGCCCTTGCCCTCGCCCTCGCCCATGCCCTCGCCCTTGCCCTCACCCCCATTCCTACTCATCCCCCGGCATAAACCCATCCCGCGTCAGCCGGTCGCCATCCGCGTCATGCCGGTGGCAGCCGGTGCAATCATTGCCCCGCTCATCCTCGCCCCCGGCAGCCGTATGGTCACCCCCCGGATGGCAGTTCATCGGGTATCCCCCGTTGGCGCTGTTGATATGACACGTCACGCACAGATCGTCCACATCTGACCCGTCCATCTCATCAAACGAATCGCTCCCCGTGCGGCTGGTGAAGATCACCGGCCCGGTGATCACTTCCGGCGAGACAGCCACCCGCAGCCACTCCCGGACGCTTCTCAAGTTCGACTCATGCCCGTGCGGCTCGTGGCACTGCACGCACAGCAGTTCAAAGCTGGCCTCCTGCCTCTCGGCGAACGCCGCGTTCGAGTGCGTCGAGACAATCGGCGGGATCGACGCCCCGGTGCCGTCATGGCAGCTGTAGCAAAACGCGTTACCCCCTTCAGGGCTGTAGACCAGCTCCGGGTTTTGATTTCTATGGGACCGGTGGCAGATCGAGCATGCATCCGTCACCGACAGGTACTCCCCATGAGGCCCGCCGTTAGCCAGAGTCCGCTGGGTTAAAAGAAGCAGCAGCGACAGCAGCGTCAACATCAGCGCCGGAAGGCGTCCCTCCCCGCTCGAAGCATTGGCCCATCGCCTGCGGCTCTGCATGACACCCATCCGTTTCATAACGGCATGATCCTCAACATCCCCTTCCCGGCTACTTCCCATGGCACCGCTGGCAAACCCCCCGGCTGTCCCCCCGCAGCAGCGAACTGCGGGCATCGCCGCTCGGAGAAACCGCCCCATCCGGCCATTCCACACTGCCGGAGAACCCGGCGGCGGCCGCTGAACTGCCGTGGGCCACATGGCAGGTCAGGCATTCCACGTTGTGATGCCACTCCGGCCCCACCGTGGTCAGCAGCGTCGGCGGCCTGCGGTAATCAAGGTGACAGTTTGAGCATGCTTCATCGCTGGAGCTGTCTCCCGCCATATGGCGGAAGGCGAAGATCGGGTCTCCACTGTCGCTGGTCGCGCTCATGCTCTCCGCCAGGTACCGGCTGTGGCACTGAGCGCACCAATCCGAGATCTGCCGACCCTGAATGTCCATTTCCAGCCGCGTGTTGCCGGCGGAATTCGGATAGCCCTGGCCGAAATAGCTGTTCCCCGGATCAGATACCGTGTAAACAGGGCTGCTCTCATCGGTGACGCTAATCCCAGAACCTCCCCCGGAATTGAGCGGCACCGCCCGCAGCAGTCGGTATGTGGGCTCGCCATCGCTGCCGGCGCTCCCATGCGGATCGTGACAGCTGCTGCAAGACAGCGGAAACCCGGCAGCCCCCGGGCCCGAGCCGATCGCCCCATTCCCCCAGGCGGTGCCGCTGCCGCCGTCCATCAGGTGCGCGGAACTCACAGCCGAACTGACCGCAGTGCCGTCGAAATTGCTGTCCATCAGCGCGTGGACGAACCCGCCCCCTTTCAATCCCCGGTTGACGCTCCCTTCGCTGGTCGGCTCGCTGTCCCCGTCCCGCTCCAAATAGACCCCATCCGCCACATTGGTATCAGCCCCGCTGCCGCTGCTGCCGTGACAGCTCAGGCAGAGATTGGGCACCGAATCAACCAGCAGCCGGGCGCCCGGCGCCGTGTGCGTCCGGTGGCAGCCGGCGCAGGCGTCGGTGGTCGGGCTGTACCCACCGTGCGGGCCGTTGTCTGCCGCCGTTTTGCCCGGCGGCAGCGCCAGCAGCAGCGCCAGCGCCAGCGCCAGCCAAACCCATTGTCGCATCCAATTCTCCTTAACCTCCCCGCCGTCGTCTCCAACGCCGCCGGGGAAGCGGGCGGCGCCGCGGCCAAAGCCCCATCGGCTCCCCGCGGATCGCCCGCCCGCTTCTGAACCCGTTATTTCTGATGACACACTTCACACACCGCCCGGTTATCAAGCCGCAGCAGGGCGCTGTCGATCGCCGTGGTGTTGCCCGGGATATTACCGGTGCCCAGCGGCCCGCCGTCAGCGATCCCGGTCATCTGCGCCGACGTGCCGTGAGGCAGATGGCAGGTCATGCAGACCACCAGCCCCAGGGTGCTCGACTGTGACAGCGGCAGATAGCTGCCCGACAGGCCGACAGTCTCCGGGTTGACGTTGCCGCCGTATGCCCAGTTCATGTCGATCCGGTGGGTATAGCTGCCGTCATCCAGGATGCTGCCCTGCCCTACCGCCGTCTGGTGATAAGCGTCGTGACAGGCGGCGCAGAAGCTGCTGGTGCCCACCCCCCACTGCTCCGTATCGTAATCCTTAGTCGTCCCTTCATCCACCTGGGCCACCGCCACCGGTATCCCGTTGACCGTGTCCCGCAGGATGCGGTAGTTGCTGGATCCGTGGGGATCGTGACAGGATGCGCAGTTGAGCGCCGCCCCCCCTGCCAGCAGTGCCGCTTCGCCCCGGCCGGCTGTCCCCGTCCCCCAGGCATAGGTGACCGAATTAGTCACATCATGGGTCGACGTGGTAGCCGCGCCGGCATAGTAGCTGAAGCCGCCGCCCAGCAAAGGCGCGTTGTCCGCCGTATTCGCCGTGCCGTGGGTCGATTCACTCCGCGTGGACAGGAAGAACCCGTCCGCCACATTGGTATCCGCCCCGGTGCCGGCGCTGCCGTGGCACGACATGCACAGGGAATAGGTGCTGGTATCGATCAGCAGCCTGGCGCCGCTGGCGGTATGCGTCCGGTGGCAGCCGGCACACGCATCAGTGGTCGGCGTATAGCCGCCGTGAGGGCCGCCGTTAGCCGATGCCGCCCCCACCGTCGCCGCCAATAATGCCGCCAGGACCGCCAGGATGAGAACAGTTTTCTTCATAAGCCATGTCCTCCTTCACTAGAGTGACCGTACCCGCCGCAGGCGCGGCGGGTACGGTCACAGCCCA
>JAHEEY010000039.1 GCA_024640485.1 Chloroflexota bacterium
CTTTTCTGCCAATCCTTGATGTTCTGCCGGGTATATTCGATCTACCCCAGAACCCAAGACGGCAAGCGTACGGCCGCCAAAATCCAGCGCGGCCTTGTGGGCAATGCCATCGATACCTCTGGCTAATCCGCTAACGACCGTAACACCGCTCGACACAAGGCCGGACACCAATTCTCTGGTAATCTGCCTGCCATAGCTTGTTAAACGGCGTGTACCCACGACTGCCACGGCAAAACGGTCGATATCCTGAAACTTCCCTTTTACGTACAGCAAAGGCGGAGGCTTCGGAATCTCACGCAAATAGGGTGGATATTCCGGCGAGTCCCAAGTGATAAGCGTCAGTCCGGCATCGACCACCTTTGCCAGGCACTCTTCCAGATTCAGATCACGCTGTGCTTGTTGGAAACTAGCAATGGTTCTTCGGTCAAAGCCGATTTTTCGAAGCTCTGACTCAGTGGCACACCAAGCACTCTCAAGGTTTCCGAAGAACTCTTGAAGAGCCTTTACTCTTGTCGGACCGACCCCTTTCACCAGGTTGCAACCCAGCCAATATCTCAGATCGGACATTAATTGAGCATACCATGCCAAATTGGAGTGTCAAGTAAGATCGTATCCACGGGGCATAATGCAACAGTATTGACCCTAAAAAGTATGGTCAATATTCAGCGAAAGTTAATCAGGCAGCAATCCCGGAATGAGATGAACCAATATCTGGCTCTTGTCGAAGTCGATTTCCAGAATTACGTCATCAATATCCGGAAGCAGCACTTCCCCCCGATCCCCATTTACCACAAAAACATTGTTCGCTTTGGTTTCAATGACATCGACCAGGACTCCCAGGGATTCACCTTCATCGGTAACGACTTGAAGCCCTTCAAGCTGATACAGGTAGTATTCCCCTTCTTCCAACGGAACGGCTTCACTCTCAGGAATCTGGAGCCACTCATTTCGCAGCGTATCGGCAGCATCACGATCGTCATACCCGACTAGCTTCAAAAGGACGACTCCCTTGTGCAATCTAGCCTTTTCAACTTCGACCGGCCGCGGATTCTCCATACCCAAATAGATAGTCTCAAGCCATGAAAATCGTTCCGGGATGTCCGTGTGCGAAGTCACCAGGACATCTCCACGGATTCCATGAGGCTTTCGAACTTGACCAATTAGTAAAAAACGAGGTCCTACAGAGTTTTCTGTCGAACCTCGTTCATCATCATTAGGATTACCTAAAACTGATTTCTTAGTCACGAATTTCCTTCTACAGACTAGTAGCGATCATCGCTTTCCAGCAGCTCTAGGGTCACGCGCTTCCCTTGCTTTGCGGCAAGGACCTGCACAATCGCCCGAATGGAATTGATGACCCGTCCGCTTTTGCCGATAACACGGCCCATATCAGAATTTGCCACAGACAATTCCAAAATGGTGGTGCCACCTTCGTTCACCTCAGAGATCTGAATTTGATCAGGAAAATCGACAACCGACTTGACCACGTATTCAACGAGTTCTTTCATGCTAGTTCCCCTAGGGACACTGCCAGACTATTCTTCTTCGTCAGCGGCGACGACGGCTTCAATCTCTGCAACCACAGCTTTATCGACGGCGGCGGCGGCAACATCAACACCTTCAAATTCTGCAACTAGGGTCTCAATCGATTCGCCAGCGCGGAGACGCTCGAGACGAGCGAAAGTACCTTGTTTTTCCAGAAGCCGACCGACTGCTTCAGAAGCCTGGGCGCCAACACTGAGCCAATACAGAGCTCGTGCTTCCTTAATCTTGTATTGAATTGGATCAACCAAAGGATTGTAGTGGCCGACACGCTCCACAATACGGCCATCTCGTTTTGATCTCTTGTCGGAAACCACAATACGGTAGCTCGGTTGTCCTTTCTTGCCAGTTCGACTTAAACGAATTCGTAGCATTTCTTGTTTCTATCTCCACATTTACTGAAAAGTACGACGCCGGGTTCAACCCGTACGCCCAACACTATTGTCAAATTAAAAGCGACCCATCAAGCTGCCTAAACCGCGGCCTTTGTTCTTGCTCAGCTGCTTCATCATACGCTGCATTTCCACGAACTGCTTCAAAAGCGCATTGATATCCTGCACCGAAGTACCTGAACCAGCTGCAACCCGACGCTTCCGACTTGCTTTGAGAATCTTGGGGTTATGGCGCTCTTTCGGCGTCATAGAAAGGATTATTGCCTCAATTCTCTTTAGGTCGTCTTCAGCACCGCTCAAATCGACGCCTTTGGCCATTTTGCCCATACCGGGCATCATTTCCAGAAGCTGGCCGATAGGTCCCATTTTCTTCACTTGCTGCATCTGCTTGAGAAAATCTTCCAGAGTGAATTGCCCGCGCAGCAGCTTTTCACCAGCTTCCTGCGCCTCGGCCTGATCCATTTCAGTCTGAGCCTTCTCGATCAGCGTCAGCATGTCTCCCATGCCCAAAATACGACTGGCTAGTCTATCTGGATGGAAAACCTCAAGTTCTTTCAGTCCCTCTCCTGTCGCCAGGTATTTAATAGGGACGCCGGTGACCTCGCGCATGGAGATGGATGCGCCTCCGCGCGCATCTCCATCCACTTTGGTCATAATGAGCCCGGTGACGTTCACGGCTTCATTGAAGTCTGTCGCGACACGTACCGCTTCTTGCCCAGTCATGGCATCGGCCACCAGCAGGATTTCGATTGGTTTGACCTTGGCTTTAATCGCCTTGATCTCTTCCATCATCATCTCGTCAATAGAGAGACGCCCCGCTGTATCCAAAATAACGGTCGTCAAGCCATCCGCCTGCGCTCGCTTCACTGCATTGGCGCAAACATTCACAGGATTCGCCTGACTACCCTCGCTGTAAACTGGGATATCCAGCTGCCGGCCCAAAGTCTGCAGCTGGTCGACCGCTGCCGGCCGGTAGACATCTGCGGCAACCAACAAAGGACGTCGACCCTCTTTTCGCAATTGGAGGGCCAACTTACCTGCTGTTGTCGTCTTGCCGCATCCCTGCAAGCCAACCAACATGATTATCGCCGGCGACTGCATGCCGAGATTCAATCGTCCTGGTTCACCAAGGGTATTAATCAGTTCTTCGTGGACAATCTTTACGACCTGCTGTCCAGGCGTTAGGCTGCGCATCACTTCGGAGCCAACAGCCCGTTCCCGGACTCTTTTCACGAAGTTCTTCACCACTTTGAAATTTACGTCAGCCTCTAACAGAGCAAGGCGCACATCGCGCATTGCCTTGTCGACATCAGCCTCCGTTAATTTCCCACGCCTCTTCAAGCCGTCAAAAGTCGACTGCAGGCGATTTCCTAACGATTCAAACACAAACACACCTTTGAATTGGGCTTACAAGACCACGAATTTTATCTTAGCCTCCTGACTGAGTCAAGGAGGTCAGTACGATTGGGGCATTCCCCAAAGATGATCTAGCCGGCGACTTTGAGTTCGGCAACTGCCTTTCGCAAAACTTCGGCTCTATCCGTGCTCTCCCAAGGCGTATCAATATCGGTCCGACCGAAATGTCCATAAGCTGCGGTCGCCCGGTAGATTGGGCGGCGCAGATTCAGATCGCGAATGATCGCGCCGGGCCGCAAGTCAAAGTTCGACTCGATTATCTTCACCAGCTGATCTGAACTCAATTCAGACGTACCAAATGTTTCCACATTAATGCTGAGCGGTTTGGCCACACCGATGGCATAGGCCAACTGCACTTCACACCGCTCTGCCAGACCAGCAGCGACAATGTTCTTGGCCACCCAGCGAGCTGCATAGGCGGCACTGCGGTCAACTTTGGTGCAATCTTTGCCGCTGAAGGCGCCGCCGCCGTGACGGCCCATGCCGCCGTAGGTATCGACAATGATCTTCCGGCCCGTAAGACCGGCATCTCCCAACGGGCCGCCAACCACGAATCGGCCTGTGGGATTTGTGAAGATTATCATCTTGTCATCGACCAGCTCAGCTGGCAGGACTGGGTTGATAACATGCTCAATAATTCCGGCACGGAGCTGTGCTTCGGTGACCTCGGGGTTGTGCTGGGTGCTGATCAGTACCGTATGGACACGTTTCGGCTTGCCAAAGCTGTATTCGATCGTCACCTGAGATTTGCCGTCCGGGCGAACCCAGGGCAATGTGCCATTTTTCCGAACCTCAGCCAAACGCTTGGTCAGCTGATGGGCCAGATCGATGGGCAGCGGCATCAAAGAGTCCGTTTCGTTGCAGGCGTAGCCGAACATCATCCCTTGATCACCAGCGCCTGTTGCCCCAATCGCCGCCTCCCCTTCACCATTGCTGCGATATTCCAGTGCAGAATCAACGCCCTGGGCGATATCGGGGCTCTGTCTGGCGACCGCGACCTGCACACCGCAAGTATTGCCGTCAAAACCTTTGCGGCTGTCATCAAACCCAATCTCCGTAACCACCTGGCGGACAATCTCATCATAGTTGATGGCAGCGCTAGTGGTGATTTCACCCAGCAGAAGCACAAAGCCCGTCTTTATGGCTGTCTCACATGCCACCCGAGCGTAGGGGTCCTGTGCCATGATGGCATCAAGCACCGCATCGCTGATCTGATCGCACATCTTATCCGGATGTCCCTCAGTCACCGACTCGGATGAAAACAGAAGGCTCGGCGCGGTCATAAATGTAGTTGTCATTGATAATCCTCCAGAACATGGGGAAAAATACTCGAAAGCGGGAATCACGCTAACCCGCATTTTAGTATCTACCGACATGCCCTAACACGATCCATATTTAGAAAAAAAATAGCCTCTTGACCGGGCAAGAGGCTAGCAAGTATTACACTTCTACCTCTTATCTTCCAGCTAGCGCTGCCGGAGTTAGCACCATCAATAAAGAAGGTTGCTGCAGCTTCATCGGGCCGGTCCCTCTGCTGCTCTAGATAAGGGTTTTAAATATACCTAAGTTAAGCCAGATGAGTATAACGAAACTCATCAGTTTGTCAAAACAATTCACAACTATTTATGCGCCGCTTACAATCATCGAAATGCGCTTCCGTGAAGCGGCTTCTGCCAAGCGCCTCTGAGTTCGCAATGCCGCGATTTCGCGCTATTCCCAGGCTTCCGGCGGTTCCGGCATCCCTAGGATATTAAAACCAGCGTCCACGTATATGACCTCACCGGTGACGCCGCTGCTCAGGTCGCTGCTCAGCCAGACGGCTGTGCGTCCCACTTCATCCGCGTCCACATTGCGACGCAGCGGGGCGCGCTCTTCCGAGTAATGCAGCATCTTTCTGAATCCGGCGATACCTGCGGCTGCCAACGTCTTAATTGGCCCCGCGGAAATGGCGTTCACGCGGATGTTCTGCGGGCCAAGATCAGCCGCCAGGTACCTGGTGCTTGCCTCAAGGGCGGCCTTGGCGACGCCCATTACGTTGTAGTGGGGAACTACCTTCTCAGACCCGTAGTAGGTCATGGACATGATGCTGCCGCCATTTGGCATCAGCGGCGCGGCAGCCTTTGCTAGCGACACCAGGCTGTAGGCGCTGATATCCATGGCGATGCGGAAACCTTCACGGCTGGTATCAACAAAACGGCCGGCGAGATCCTCGCGCAGGGCATAGCCGATGGAATGCACCAGAATATCGATCTCGCCGAATCTTTCCTTTGCTTTGGCAAAAACCTCGGCGACTTCTTCGTCTGAAGAAACATCGCATTTCTCCACGAAGTCAGCGCCAATGGACTCAGCCAGCGGCATCACTCTTCTCTCCAACTGCGGGATGCCATAGCTGAACCCTACTTCCGCACCATGCGCGTGTAGGTTCTCACCGATTCCCCACGCAATTGAGCGCTTGTTGGCGATACCAAATATCAGCGCTTTCTTGCCTTCAAGTAACTTCATGTAATCTCTCCTTTACCTGCGCCACGAGCCAATCAACATCACGGCGCGCCTATCTTGACACAAATTTATTGCCCCGCACCCAGAAACGCCAAGGAACCGACAGCCACGGCTCAGGCGTCTTACCAAGGCCAATTCGCGGTCCGGTCTCGATCTGATCGGCGGGAGGCGACGGGGCGTTCTCAAACCATATAACCCCGCCACTGTCACAAAGATTTGCTCCATTCAAGGATTTGTCCACCGCAACCGCTTGAGCCAATTTCGCCGGACCGTTGGTCAGCTCTACCAGGGTTCGCCCGCTGCGATGTTCCGACATCAGGTCAACTCCTTCAGCCGGCTCCAGCGCTCGGACAAGAACAGCGCTGGCAATCCCCTCCTCTCCGGTGACAACGTTGAACATCCAATGCATACCATATGTGAAATAGACATAGGCGGTCCCGGCGGCGCCAAACATCACAGCCGTTCTGGCAGTTGGTCTGCCTGCGTTGGCTCTGTCACCGTGACAGGCAAGATCCGGTTGATCTGAATCGCAGTACGCCTCAGTCTCTACCACAATTCCGCTGAGGCGGCGGCCATCTACCAGACGAACCAGCCGCTTCCCGAGCAATTCAGGCGCGACTACCAGTGCCGGTCTAGCGAAAAATGATTTCTCCAATCGGTTCATGCTACTAAAGTCGAAACGGGCAGCCAAACCGTGAAGGTAGCCCCCTTGCCTGGCACGCTCTCAACATCGATATTGCCACCGTATCGATCGACAATCTCTTTGCATATCGCTAGTCCGAGACCTGTCCCAGGTGCGCCAGTAGCTTTTGCAGCTGATCCCCGATAGAACCGATGGAACAGCTGTGGCATCTCACCAGATGCAATTCCCAGTCCTGAATCTCTAACTTGCATCCACAGCATCGGATGATCGCCGATTTTCTCTGTACCTGCCGCCAATACCACTTCTCCGTCTTTGGCAGTATATGTCAAAGCATTGCCCAGCAGATTGGTCAGCAGTTGCCCCAAGTGCGATCGTTCGATCATGACCAATGGCAAACGGCGATCGCTTTCCAGCTTGAGCCGAATACCCTTCTCTTCAGCCTTTGCCGAAAAGGCATTAACCTGCTCCACCATCAACTCATGCGGCCGTACCCCGATCGTCGGGCTGTCGATCGCCGTATCATCAAGCTGCGAAAGATCCAGAAGGTCAGCGATCAGCCGTTCCAATCGCTCTGTTTCGAAATTGAGCACTCTCAAATACTTGGATCTCTTCTCCTCACGCCCCCGCTCCAGAAGCGAAAGATACATCTTTATGTTCGTTAAGGGCGTCCGCAACTCATGGGAAACATTTGACACAAATTGCGATTTCAAACGATCTACTTCTTTCAATCGACTGATATCTGACTGGACGGCCACATAACCTGTCAACTCTCCCTCAGAGTCAATTATTGGTGTGACCTTCACAGCGACATCATATCGCGAACCGTCCTTCTTGTGACCGACTAGCTCACCAGACCAGACACTACCATCACTCATTGCGGGCCAGACTCTGTCACTGCCGCTCTCCACACCAGTGGGGCTGCCAAACAGCCTAGGCGTACGGCTGAGCAGCTCTTCCCGACTGAATCCGGTCAACACTTCTGTTGCCGGATTCACATAGAGAATGTTTGCCTGGGCGTCCGTCAATATGATGCTCTCGCCTGCGCTTTCAAGAATGGTCAAGGTCCTATCTCGTTCTACCTTTAGTTCGGCGGTCCTTACCTGTACCTCATGCGCCAGAGCGTCCGCCTGCCTCTGCAGCGCCTCATAGAGCTTTGCCCGATCGATTGCCCCCGCTACCTGGCTCGCCAAGGTGACCAACAGCCGGAGGTCTTTGTCACCAAAAGCATTTGACTGGTCACTCTCCACATTGATCGTGCCCACGGCTGCGCCGCCAATCAAGATTGGTACGGCGATTTCCGACTTTGTTGACGAAACCCCTTGATAATACTGCTCTACATTGCTCACATCTCCACTCACGAATGGCTTGCCAGTAGTAACAACCAGTCCGGCGATGCTGGCATCGATTGGGATACGTAGGGAAGTATCAAGCTCCGGTACGCCATGGTAAGAAGGGTGCGGCGTCATGGTCCTGCCATCATCATTTACAAGGATAAAACCAAACATGTTTGGATATAGGCTGTCTGCAATCATCTCGGTAGTCTGGCTAAGAAGCTTGTCAACATCGACAATTGCGATGGTGGCAATGGCAACCGCATGCAGGACTTCCATCTCTTTGGCCCTAAGACGGGACTCCAGATAGAGCCGGGCATTGTCCATGGCAATGGCGGCCTGATGGGCGATGGCCTCACATAGGGATATCTCCTCAGGGCTGAATTCCCGTCTCCTCCTACTCTCCCACAGCTCCGCGTAGCCCAATATCGAATCCTTGGAGGCGATGGGAATTAGGAGAATCGACTGAGCATCAAATTTGAGCATATGCGCCCGCTCTTTTTCCGACAACTCCTCAGAATCAGAGTGAACAATTGAGATTTCGCTCTTCAAAATCCAGCCGGAGTCATCGTCAAACTCTTCTCGAAGATTGTAAGTGACGCCGAAATCAGAAATTGACTCATTTTCGGAAGCGGCAGGTGAGTAGTAGTCGGCGATGACCCTTGATCTTCCCGTAGCTGGATCCCAATCACTGATATATGAACTGGTCGCGCCCACTGCCCTGCCCATCTGCTCGGCCAAATGAGAAAGAACCACTTCCAGCTCCAAACTCTGCGACATAGAGGTGGTCGCCTCTAGCAAGGCTGTCCGCTGCGCCAGCTGCTTCTCGGTTGCTTCAAACAGCCACGCGTTTTCTATGGATGAGGAAATGTGTTGCGCCAGCGTCTCTACCATCTTCAGATCAGCTTGCCTGAAGAAATTGACATGCCGGCTGTCCAGCATAAGCGCCCCAACCACTTCATTCCTTACCACCAATGGAACCGCCATGAACGAGCGAACATGAGTAGCCCCAGGAATCCAAATCCAACCGTTCAGCTCAGACACGTCAGGGCTAATAATCGGCTTCTGGTCTACTGCCATTTGACGCAATATCGGGCTGGACTCCAGGAGATTCTCTGCCTGCCGGGTGGTCATTTCCACGTCCTCGAACCCAACCGCCGCCATGAACTCATTTCTCTCAGCGCTGAAATGCAAATAGATAGAAGCGCTGTCAAATATCCAGACTCTGTTCAACTGCGCCAGACTTCGATGAACAATTTCCCGGTAATCAAGGCTGCTGGCGACGATCTGGGCGAACTCATGTAGGATTTCCGACTGCTTGGCATCGGAAATGTCGATCCTCACCCCTCGAAGATAGGACGGTTTGCCACTGTGAGAAACAACAGTGACCATGTCTTTTACCCATATCATGCGTTCGGCGCGGGTTATCATCCGGTACTCAATTTGAAAAGGTCCAGGGGTGGTCCAGCCCCTGCAACTCGACAGTACCTGCTCGACATCGTTCGCGTGGATATGGTCGGTCCAGAGAGCTCCATCAGCCACAGCGGTTTCATGAGAAACACCGAGCACGCGCGCAAATTGACCGTTGGCATACCGGTACCTCAGAGTCTCCCAATCTGCTTCCCAGACAATTGCGCCAAAGGCGTCAACCAAGGATTCAAGCAGCATATCTGCTTCCTGCGACGAGTCATTTGGATTCTTACTCATAGGTCAGAAATCGTCCCACCTCAACAAGTCTTACGGTTCAGACCAACTCACTTAAGGTCAAGCTGCTCTGCAAAGAATTCAAGCAATAAGTCGTTCACCTGCAGCGCGGCATCGTGCTGGACCCAGTGGGTGGCTTCACTCAACATGATAAGCCTGCCCTGGTCACACAGATCGATACTAGGCTGCGCCATCTCTGAACCCAGTGCGCTATCAAGTGCGCCCCATAGCATCAGCGTTGGCACATGTATGCGCGGATCGGCTGGCCGGACAGCCTTCACCTTCATCATTGCCCGATACCAATTCATCATCGATGTCATCGCCTTGGGCCTTGCCCACGCTTGCCTGTACATGTCGAAATCAGCTTCGGAAAAAGTATCTGTCTTTCCAGTCATTCGCAGCAGGCGCACTGCAACTGACCAATTACCCAGCCTCATTAACATCTCCGGAAGCCATGGAAGCTGGAAGAAGAACATATACCAGCTTCTTCTGCGCTGAACTCGATTGCGGCGAAGATGCTGTCCCATTACTTTGTGATGCGGCGCGTTAAGGATGCCAAGCCTAATTATCTTTTCGGGGTGGCGATTGGCGGTCCACCATGACACCGCCGCCCCCCAGTCATGGCCGACTAGATATGCCTTTTCATGCCCGGCTTCGTCAATCAAGCCAATCACATCTTTGGAGAGCTGGTCAAGACTGTAAGCCGCCACATCTTTTGGTTTGTCACTGAGATTATACCCACGCTGGTCTGGCACCACTACTCGGAACCCGGCACCAGCAAACGCATCAATTTGATGCCTCCAGCCATACCAAAACTCCGGAAAACCATGGAGAAGTATGAGAAGAGGGCCTTCTTGGGGGCCAGCCTCAATGAGATGCAGCCGGACATTATTTGTATCTACATATCTGCTTCTATATGAGTCTTGCATACACTTGCCTCCCGGCGTTTCACCAAGTGTACGACATCCCAAGCCGTTTGCTCAACTAGCTCATATTTTCTTAAATGGAACTGGGCCGGCCTGGCGCAATGGTTTGATGAGATGAATGAGCGCGCACACGGCCGGCCAGATGAAGCTGAACGCCGAAATTCGTGCCAACTTCGACAACGCGAGCTACAATTCGGTAGCGAGAACCTTAAGAATTTCCCGAAAGAATTACACAAGCTCAATGCCCGAAGTTGCTGGTAGGTAGAAACATCCAAGAATTGATGTGGAGTTCAACTTGAGTCATATGACATCATTCAATGAGAAAGTCGTTCTGGTCACAGGATCTGGCCGGGGAATTGGAAGAGAATTGGCCCTAAGATTTGCCCGTGACGGGGCCCACGTTGTTGTCAATTATTTTCGAAACCGCAAACCAGCTGAGCAGACCGCTGACGAGATTAGGTCACTTGGGCGTGAGTCATTGGTGGTCAAGGCGAACGTTGGCGATCTCGATGCCCTGGCAGAACTATACGCGAAAATAGAAAGTACGTTCGGAGGCCTCGACGTCCTCGTCCACAATGCCGCATCGGGCTACAACAGGCCGGCGATGGAGCAGCGCCCAAAGGGCTGGAAGTGGACCATGGACATCAATGCACGCTCGCTGCTCTTTGGAGCACAGCACGCTGCCCGGCTGATGGAAAAGCGTGGAGGTGGAAGCATTGTAGCGCTCTCGAGCCTTGGATCGGTGCGCGTGTTGCCGGAATATGTGGTCGTTGGTACATCAAAAGCCGCCATCGAAGCGCTGGTCCGATATCTTGGCGTCGAGCTTGGCCCCAAGAACATTGTGGTAAACGCTGTTTCTCCCGGTATGGTCATGACTGACGCCCTCTTGCACTTCGACACGTACCGCGAGGGTGGAACGGACCTAATTCGGGAAGTGACTGAAAAGACGCCGAGCGGTCGCCTGTGCACCCCGGCGGATGTTGCCGACCTGGTTTGCTTTTTAGCCAGTCCGGCAGCCAAGATGATTTGCGGTCAGACCGTTGTAATGGACGGCGGGCATTCGCTGCTGGCAAGATAGCACTGCCCATAATGGCGGAAGTCAAACCAGGGCCGATAGGCTGGCGAAGACTGGCCATACTATAGTTAAGACAATAATTCGGAATAAAGAAAATGACAGAGAAGAAGAAGCTCGCATCTTTACCATTTTTCGCGGCGATACTGCTGGCCATTGGTTTTGTCTACCGGTTTGGTGCCCAATGGCTGCGCTCTGTGCTGATTATGCTTTCTCATGCCTCGTGGGCCCGAAAGCTGATCACCCATTTCAGTCTGGCACGCAGAGTTGCCCAACGGTTTGTTGCCGGGGAACAGATTGAGGCGGCACTGGTGGCGGCTAGAGTACTGAATGAAAAGGGCATGTTGGTAACCCTGGACTACCTGGGCGAGAATGTCACCACAGAACAAGACGCGGCCGATGCCAGAGACCACATCATTCAATTGCTTCAAGAAATAAAAAATTGGGGCGTGGACGCCAACGTCTCGGTGAAGCTCAGTCAGTTGGGGCTGCGGATCAGTCCTGATTTGGCTCGTGAAAATGTACGGTTGATTCTATTGAAAGCCAAGGAGCTTGGAAACAAGATTCGTATTGACATGGAAGAGAGCGAGGTAACTGCGACCACACTGCAGATCTACCGTACGCTCAGGGATGACATTGGCTTCGCTCATCGCGTTGGCATCGTTGTGCAGTCTTATCTTTATCGCACAGAATCAGATGTCCATGAGCTGATCAATGCTGGTGCCTGGATTCGTTTGTGCAAAGGCGCTTATGCCGAATCTCCAGATGTCGCCTTCGCAAAGAAATCAGACACTGACGCCAGCTACGTGAAGTTGATGAAATTGATGATCAGCGATGGTGCCAGAGCCAAGGGTGTCTACGCAGGCATGGCAACTCACGACGAGAAGATGATTCAGGCAACAATTGATGAAGTCAAAGCCCACGCAGTTCCCCAATCCGACTTCGAATTCCAGATGCTATATGGCATTCGCCGCGACCTGCAGGAACAATTGGTGGCCGATGGTTATCGGGTGCGTATCTATGTGCCCTACGGCACAGCCTGGTATCCCTACATGGTAAGGCGGCTGGCCGAACATCCTGCCAATCTCTGGTTTTTTGCCAGTAATCTCATTAGACGCTGAGCAGCATAGACCAGAATCAACAACATCGCACAAACTTCCCGCTGACACTGATGCTCGCCGAGCCCAAATGAGGACCCAGATGGCCAAAATTATTGAATCTACATCGATATCAGGACTGTACGTAGTTCATCTAAGTTCGTTCGGCGATGACCGAGGACGATTCATGGAGACATTCCGCAAAGAATGGTTCCCACAACGCAGCTGGGATCGCTTTCAGTGCAATCGCTCTGATTCAACTGCAAATGTCCTGCGAGGGCTGCATTACCATCGCCACCAGGTCGACTACTGGTACTGCGCCAGCGGCAGCATACGTGTTGGCCTGGTCGATCTGAGGTCAAACTCGCAGACCTACATGGCCACGCAGACAGTAGAGATGGGCGGCGAAAATGAGATTGGCTTGTTTATTCCGTGCGGCGTAGCTCACGGTTTTGTGACCTTGACCGACGCCACCTTGACCTACATCGTTGACAACTACTATAACGGCGGTGCTGACGAGAACGGTGTCGCCTGGAACGATCCGGAGATTGGTCTGGACTGGGGCGTACACTCACCAATCGTCTCAGAGCGAGATGCCCAGAACGCTTGGCTGAAAGACCTACCTGCTGAAAGCTATCCGATGGAATAGGTTTGTCTCAGCGGAGCGCTGGCCTTTGCCCAACAATTCATCAATAGAAACAGCCCTGCTTCAATTGCGAAGTCAGGGCTGTTTTATGTTCGGCTGGCTTCCCGCGGCCACCTCGGCATAATTTTGATGTCAGCCAGTTAATCGTGCCAGCAGCGGGGGGCCCAAAATCAGCAGCCCTACAGACACCGAACCAATGGCGCCCAGCAGGACCGCAGCAGCGGCAACATCCTTTGCCACTTTGGCCAGGGGATGGGGCTCCGGCATCGCCAGATCTACCACGGCTTCGACCGCCGTATTCACAAATTCTGCGATCCACACGATCGTGGCTGTCAAGATCAGGATAGCCCACTCCAGCGGCGCTAGACCCAGCCAAAGCGAAAGGGCGAAAACGGCCACGGTAATGACTCCGTGGATCCAGCTGTTGTGTTGGGTCCGCAGCACGTACCGCCAACCGGCAAAGGCGTACTTAAAGCTATGCGCGCGCGCCGCCGCTTCCTGACGCCCCTGGTCAATCATGGGGATCCTCGGTGGGTACCACATGGGTCAGGCCAAGGGTTGCCAGTATCTCCCGCTGTGATTGCCACATCGTCTCTTTTTCATCGGGCAGAAGATGGTCATGGCCCAACAAGTGCAGCACGCCGTGTACCGCCAGGAGCTGAACTTCCTCAGTCAAGAGGTGTCCCTGCTGCGCCGCCTGTCGCTGTGCATACGGCACCGAGATCATGATGTCACCCAAATACAGTGGAAGCTCCTCCATGCCTGGCATTGGGTCACCAGCTGGAAAGCTCAAAACATCGGTGGCGCTGTCCACACCGCGATAATTCCGGTTCAGCTGTCGGATGCGGTTGTCATCGGCCAAAACAATGCTCAGGGAGGCCGGCGACTCAACCTCCTCATGCCGGAGCGCTTCAGTGACGGCAGCTTCTACCGCAGCTTCCATTTCTGAGGGAATATCTACTTCAGATTCAATCTCAATCTCAAATGGGGACATGTCAACTCATGGTTTCTGCCGGCTGCGGTTCGCTAACAGGCGTTTCTATCTTCTGGTTAATGACTGGTGCGGACACGACTGGCGCGGACCCAGTCGTTTCGGCTCCACTACCTTCCATCATCGCTTCATTGCCCGGATACTTCACTCGAACATGAAAACGGCCTTTCAAGGTCTCAATGAAGGAAGCGCGTATCAGCTTGATATCTCCAAGTGTCAACCCTGAGTTATCCAACTGGCCGTCGGTCATATCCTCGTCTATGATGGAATTGACCAATCTCTCAATCTGCTTCTCGGAATTTGGCCGGATGGCGCTGGAGGCAGCGTCGATGGTATCCGCCAGCAGGACAATGCCAGATTCCCGGGATCTTGGGCGCGGCCCTTTGTGGCGGAACTGGTTGACATCCACCTCGTTCGCGGCATCCCCGGCGAGTTCTCTAGCCTTCATATAGAAGGCTTTGGCCACTTTATCACCGTGGTGCTCGGTTATGAAGTCCCGAATCCGGTCAGGCAGGCGATACCGCTTGGCCAGCTCCATACCATCGGTGACGTGACTAATGATGATCCGGGTACTGCTGTACGGGTCAAGGGTATCATGAGGGTTAAACCCTTCCTGATTTTCCGTGAAAAACGGCGGCCTGTTCATCTTGCCGATATCGTGATAGAAGGCCCCAACACGGACAAGGGTACCGTTTGCCTGCACCCTTTCGGCAGCCTGTTCAGCAAGATTCGCAACCATGATGCTGTGATGGTAAGTTCCCGGGGCCCGCCTCAACAGCTCCTGTAGTAATGGGTGATCAAGCCGGGATAATTCCTGCAGTTGCAGTGTGGTGGTAATCCCAAACAAGCTGCCCATCAAAAAGAAGCCAACCAGCGTCAAGGCCGAGGAGAGGACGCCATTCGCCAATCCATATAGGATTAGCTGCAGTGAATCAACGACCTCGCCACCGGAAGGCAATTGGAAGATCAAGACGACAATCGTATATCCAAGCGCGGCGACCAGGCCGGCTCGAAAAAACGCGTTGATCCGCCGAGCTCTGGCATTCTGCAGTGTCAAAAGGGGCAGCAAGCCACCGGCCGCGGCGTATGTCGCCAGCTCCAGCGAACTGCCGCTGATGTACCCGACCAAGCCCGCCATCACCACCGTTACCAGCATGGAAAGGCGCACATCGAACATCACTGCCAACAGCATGGACATCGACGCGATTGGATACCAAAATGCCAGATCTCCTTGGCCAGATATCATTAACCTGGCGATCATCGTATACAGTAGTATGACCACAGACAAGGCGATGAGATAGCGCGCGCCTTCGCGCATGTCAGCATGAAACTGTCTCAGATACAAAGCGACCAGTACCGCTGAGGCAAGCGACACCAGGAACACGCTGCTGAAATCGCGAAGATCTGGCTCTTGCCTCAGCATACCAAGTTCCTGCAAGAGTTCGATATCTACTTCAGTGATTTTCTCTCCGGTTCGAATAATACGCTGATCTTTGACCACGCTTCGAGCGACAGGATTGATTGCGGCGACCGCCTCTTCGCGCCGCTGCGCTGTGGCGGCTTCGTCAACGAAAACGGTTGGCTTGATGAATTGGGGTGCCAGGCTGATCACCACGTTCTCTTGCGTAGGGGTCAGTTCCAGGCTCGCTTCTCGCCGCGCCGAGATTTGAAATTCCCGAAGTTGTTCTTCCCGAATTTCCTGGCGCATCAGTACTTCAATGATACTCAGGACATTGGCCTTGGCTTCCTCATAATCGGCTTGACTTAGGTCGAGCAAACCCACACCGACCTGGTCCTGAATGACCAGATCATCGATGGCCTGTAAATAGGATAATTTCTTCTCTTTCGTCGCCTGTGTATCCGCGCGGACTACTTCAATAAATGCAAAAGTCGCTCGTGCCCTGCTCTTCTGTGCCCGACCGATGTTCAAATCAAGCGCGGTATACAGCTGCTGAACATTGTCTTTTTCCAGCTGGCGAGCTTGTTCAGTCAATATCTGACTGGTATAGGTAAGCGAAATCGGAGAGATGATATCGCTGGCGGCATATTCCCCGGCAGAAAGACTCAGGTTAGTCGGCGCCACCAGGTTGAAGGAAAGAAGCAGCGTCATTGCAGCCGTCAACAACAGCACGAAAAGCCATAACATTGACTTCTGAACCAGCCGCTGCCAAGTTGACACTTGTGGTTGAGACAAAGAGCTCATTGTCGTTCAGGCACCCGCCCTACTTCAGCAGCCCTCGAACTACCTCATTGACCAGGCGACCATCTGCCTTGCCCTTCACTGCAGGCATCAGCTTTCCCATGACCTGGCCCATGCCTTTACTATCGCTCACCCCTAAATCTGAGATCAGCTTCCGGGCGATTGCTTCGATTTCAGCCTTATCCATCATCTTAGGAAGATAACTCTCGATAAATGCCAATTCCATGCTCTCTTTATCCGCGAGATCAGTCCGTCCAGCTTTTGCATAATCCACAATACTCTCGCGGCGCTGCTTGGCTTGCTTCATTAGCAGCGACTGAACATCCTTTTCATCCAGGTATTTCTGTTCGTCAACTTCGACCTGCTTTACTGCAGCTAGCAGCATCCGCAAGGTATTCCGCTTGTCAGTTTCTCCCGCACGCATTGCTGCAGCCATGTCGGCGCGAAGAAGCTCTTTTAAATCCATCTAAATCTCCTATAGGCATTGTCAAGTCCAATTCTCGGGGCGCAGTACTCCCTGCCCATTGAACTGCAGCCTGCTTAATAAGATTGTAGCATTGGCAGAAAGGGTGTCAAACCACCTACTGCAGTACTCATCTGGAGAGGCCAGCCCCGGATTACAGCCGCTCTCTTCCGGTAGTTCGCTCTCGATAGCCAAGGTTCATCCAGGAGAAGCCTGTGGCAAACACTACGGATGCTTGAGGATCGTGTATAGACTTAGATTCCCTTCCTTTCCGTCACTATGGAACTGGTCGACTATCTCCAGGCCGGCAGCTTCCGCCAATGCTTCCGTCGCCTTCTCATCAATATGACACACATATCTCAACGCGAAATCGCCTCGTTGCCAGGAAAGCAGGTAATCCTCTGGGGCCACGTCATTGTCACTCAAACCGACTAGAGACCAATCGCGAATCTTGCGCTGCTGCCTGGTGCTGCTCATGAACTGCCATGTCGACAAAATGATCCGGCCGTCCGGCAGGGCTCTATCTTTCAGGCTTGCCAGGAGGCGAATACGATTGTCGGCGCCGGGAATGTGCTGCATGACGGCAAGACTGGCGACGACATCAAATCGGCCAAGATCGTCAAGCGCGCCTGCCTGTGAGATCTCCCTGCGGTAGAACTCCCCTGCCGTCAGCTCGGAGGCAATCGCCAGCAGTTCCTCGCTAAAATCGACGCCGGCGTAAGACTCAATGGCATCATGATCCAGCAGAAAGCGGCCGAGACGTCCTTCGCCGCAGCCAACATCCAGCAGTGATCGGCACGGGACAGGCAGGGCCTTCAACAGCCGGTAGAAGCCGGGCTGTGGTGTGGCGCGACTCTCGGCAAACGAATCCGCGATCGAGTCATAAAACGCCCGGTTGATGGCCAGCAACTGTTCTTTCACGTCAGCGCGCATAGTTTCACTTTGTAGAACCGCTTTCCTTCAATAATAACACGTGACCAATTGCGGCGGCTCTGCTGCTGCACTGCTGCTCGCTGCCCCACCCACTGGCTGCGCAGCTTAAGTGTCCGTGCAGGCGTGCAGAGCTAGCCGTGGTTTCCAGTATGGGTGGTGTCCTCGATACCGCGGCTGCCCTCAGCGCGAATGCGCCGTGTGTTGGTGACAAACCATACGCGCTGACCAGCGGTCATGACCCACACCCCGGGGTGCTCCTGTTTCACCACCACCCCCTGATACCACCTATCGTTTCCGAAGGTGATTGCCACACGATCTCCTTGGGCAAACCGATCAACCAATCTCTTGGCCATACACAAATCCAAATTCCGTTGTCGGCAAGATAATCAGAAATCGATTATCAGCG
>JAHEEY010000040.1 GCA_024640485.1 Chloroflexota bacterium
GCCGGCGGTATGCGATGGCTGGCACCACTCATCGCATACCGCCTGTTTATCCAAGTGAGTGTAGATGAACGAGAACCTCATGCCTCTGATCTGGTTTGCGATCGCACTGCCGATTCTGCTGCTGCTGCAGCGCTGGATCCATACACATCTGCATGGACTTTCGCTGCTGCTGACCGGCAAGCCGGAGCGGGCGATGATTGTTTATGCCATTGTCTTGCTGCCGGGGGTTCTGCTTCATGAGCTCAGCCATTGGCTCGTAGCTACCTTAGTAGGCGTTCGAACCGGCTCATTCTCGGTTCTTCCCCGCAAGCAGGCTGACGGATCGGTGCAGTTGGGCTATGTCGAATATTACAAAGGGCGCACCCTGGGCGCGTTTCGGGAAAGCCTCATTGGTGGGGCGCCGCTCCTGGCAGGCACAGCCGCCATCTTGGCCATTGGCATTCATATCTTCACGGTCTCTGACCTGATCGCCGCCATTGAATCCGGCCAAATCGACCAGTTGGTGGCCGCTTTGGGAGCTATTTTCAACACCAATGACTTCTTGGTCTGGCTGTATCTTCTATTTGCCATTGGAAACGCTATGATGCCAAGCCGATCAGATAGACGTGCCTGGCCTATGTTTATCATCACCGCGTTGGGTGTTGCTGTCGCGTTATATCTGCTGGGAATTCAAGAAGTGATCTTTGCCGAGTTGTCCGGCATGGCGACCAAGATGTTTGGCTATCTCAGTATGGCTCTGTCGATGTCCATCGGCGTTGACATCATCTTCATGATCTTGATTGTCGCCATGGAAGGGCTGATCAGCCGCGTCCGAGGGGTGAATGTGGTTTATGGCCAGTCGGAACTCCCTACTGGACGTCAGAAGGTAAGTATGTGAGGCTGCTAACGCTGCCGGAAAGCACAGGTGATTAATAGCAAAAAGCGCCCCAACTGGGGCGCTTTTTTTATGAAATGCAGTTGCGAATGGCGTCTATTTACTCAACCGATGCGGCTGGCTCTTTTTCCACCCGGATCACTTGAATTTCACATTCGGTCACCAGGGCGGCGATCAAGGCCAGGGCCGCGTAGGCCGGCAGCAAAGCGATGCCAGCGACTCCCAGAACCATGGGGACTTCGAAATGGACTCGCTTGGCCTCGTTCTTGATGATGATCCGTCGTACGTTGGTCTCGTGGATCATATTCTTGACGAACGCAACCAATTCTTCCCCGGCAACAGTGAACTCTTCGGACCAATTCCTGCCGCCGCTCTCTTCCTTGGTATATTCTTCCTCAACGTCGATGTTTTCTTTCATTTCTTGGGACATGTTACACTCCTAGCTACTCTTTGTTTAGCGTTTGCTGGCGGGATGTCAATTGGCTCCCAGGCCAGCGGATTATGCTTTTTGGCGCGAATTCTGCACCAACAGATATATGCCGTACCCTATCATGATCAGGGGCAGCCACGGTCTATAACTCTGGAAAATGATCAGCTCAAAGAAGATGGCAAAGCCGCCGCAAAGCAGCACCATCGCTTTCATGAACTTCCGCCCCGTTTCATGGACCTTGCTGGTGGTGTCAAACCGTTTGACGTACATCAGTCCGGCTGCCGCCGCGGCCGGCAGCAGCGTCCAGACATACGCCCATGCTTCAAAGGCGCCGGTCAAATTCATGACGAACAGCATCAGGCCGACCATGGTCACCACTGCTCCGGGTACAGCCAGATATGCCATGAAACTCTGATGATCTTCAGTTTCCTGATAGGCGGGCCACATCATCAACAGCCCAGGTCCGATGATAAAGCCGGGCCAAAGCAGCGAGATCAGATGGAAATTGAACAGATTTGCCAGCAGCAAAACGATGCCGGCAGCGATCATGGCGATCGCCGGCCAGTGCGTGCTGTTGCCCAGAGAAAGCTTGGCGTTTTCTTCTGCCTTTAATACATTGTTTTCACTCATCACATACTCCCGCAATCAGATTTCTAACTCTATTTACGCAGGACGCCGGACAAAGTTGCACAAAAAAGGATGAGCCCATTAGGCTCATCCCTCTTCAGAAACCGTAGAAAGCGCCCTCTCCAGCTAGGGTGCCAATGGATCGATGGTTTCCTCCACCGGCAGAAAGTCGATTTCCAGAACGCCCTCGTTGAGCCGCCCACCGCCTGCTTTACGCTTGGCCAGCACAGCCGGCAGGATCATCTCCCGCTTGAAGCTGCCGATGGTGATGAACATCTCATCTCCCCGTTTCCGCAGCCGGACATTGCTGCTGGTGATGAAGGGGAGTGGAATGCGCAGCTGGTAGCCGCCATCTTCCCGCTCGTTGATTTCTTGCAGCATCCCGCGGTAATAGACATCACCGGGATCTCGTTCGCCGAAACAATCAGCGGCTAGCTTGGAGAGGGCCGGCAGTCCAACCATCTCATCTGGGTAATAGGGCACATGCCACAGCGGCAAAGGCAAGAAATTGTCTTTCACCATCTGCAGATACTTGGCCTGCAGTTCGAATCGTTTTTGGTAAAATGCCCCTTCCTGGACCGATTCGGGCAGCACGCGATTGACGACCACGCCGTCTACCGGGTAATTGAACAGCCCCAGGTAGCTGACCGCTCTCTCCGCCTCGCGGATCACCATTTTTTCCGGCTGCAGCACCACCCGGTAGCTGCTGATCTCCGGGTTGCTGAGGGTCTCCCGCAGCTGCCCGGTTGCCTTATCCAGCTTATTTAGCGCTTCCAATACTTCCGCCGGCCCTTGAAGCAGACGGCCGGCAAAGGGGCGCAGGACCTTCAGTACCCCGCCTTGGGCCCGGTTGATGTGACCCGCATACCATCGGAAGGTGTCTGGCATTGTCAGCAGCCGGATCGTTTCGCCAGTGGGGGCGGCGTCAATGATCACCCGATCAAAATTCTGTTCGTTGGCCTGTTTATTAATATGAAGCAAGCTGACAATTTCGTCCATGCCAGGGAACGCCGACAGCTCATCGGCGATGATGTTGTTGATCTTGCCGCTGCTGCTGATCATGCCGGAGACGAACGATTGCAGCGTACTCCAGTAATTATGGATGTCGGCGACCACGCTGATCTCTTGGGCCCACAAGTTTGGGGCTACCTCAGTGGGCATTGCCCCGATAGGGGTGTCTAGTGAGTCGGCCAGGCTGTGGGCGATGTCGGTGCTGGCCACCAAGGTCTTGTAACCCAGCTCCGCGCTGCGCAGAGCGGTGGCAGCAGCGACAGTGGTTTTCCCAACCCCCCCTTTTCCCAAATACAAAATGATGCGCATGTTTTCTCCAAAGGTAAGTTACTAAGCATTACGTATACTCTCTTCCCCCGTTGCAGGCAACTTGCGCCCATGCCGCCTTCGTCAGGCAAGCGCAGGTCGGCAGCGATGCCTGAACCCGACTTGGCCGATCGTTGGGATATGCCGATCGCCCTGTTCGCGAGCCCACGCCCCTATGCAACCTTTTGGTTGAATGAACGTAATAGAAAATGTGCGCAACTTCACACAGGCTGACGGTGCGTAAATATATGGAGTTGTCTGCGAACAATGCAAGCCTTGTCGTCTGCCTTTTCATCAGCCGATGGCTGACTCCAAATCTCGTTAGAAAAGGAAGTCAAAGATTATGAGTGCGAAGAAAAAAACTGATAAGTATGATGAACTCAGAAACGCGCTGGAAGCACTGCCTCACATCAGTTCCCCCCAGGTTCAGAGTTGGCTGGATCTGCAGCGAACCATCGACGGCACCCGCGATTATCTGATTCGTGCGGTGCCCCAGGCGCAGCAAAGCGTGGATGAAGCCCAGAAAATCTTGGGCCAGCGCACTTACACGTTGGTCTTTTTTGGTGGTACCGGCGTTGGCAAGAGCACCCTGATCAACGCCCTGTTGGGCCGAAATCTGCTTCCTACCGGCGCGGTGACCGCGGTTACCGGTACTATTGTCTACATTGAGCAGGCTGCCGAAGGTGAGGCCGAATCGCTGGTCCTCAACTATTGGTCTCGCGAGGAATTTGTGGAGCGGGTGCTGCGCCTCTGCCAGTTGGCTGAGATCGATGGTTTTGATATCAGCAACGGCGCCGAGCGCAAGCAGGCTGAAGAGGCCATCTTGGCAATCAAAGAGGAGACTCAGGAAGAAGCCAAGACCGCCCGTGATGAATATCTGGACATTCTGCTTGACTGCCTGCACTCCTACGAAAATAATAAAACCTTGTTCAAGGCGGGCACGCCGCCGCCCATGAATCTGGCGCTGGATAACGAAGAGTCGCTCAAGCACCTTCGTGAAGATGGATTCAAGGGAAGCACGGAGCGGCAGATCCGGCTGATCAAATCCGCCTCCTTCAAGATACATCCCGCCATCGGCGGCACCGATCTGCTGATGAACGGCTATCTGCGGATTGTGGATGTTCCTGGGCTGGGCGCCGGCATGAAACTTCATGAGGACATCACCCTTGAGGAGATGAAGAAAGAAGATGCCATGATCGTCTTGGTCACCGATGCCGGGCGGCAGCGGGTGGACGAGATGAAATCTCTGTCAGCCGTCAATTGGATCAAGGAGAACCGCCTCTTTGGCTTGACTGGCGCCGATCTTGACGCCGCGGCAGCCAAAATCTTCATGGTAGTCAACGGCGGCAATGTGCGTCAGGCATTTGACCGCCTGAATTCCGGGCTGCCGGAAGCGGAACTGGAAGTCAAGGAAGTGACCCGGTACGTATCGCCCAACTACTGGGAACGTTACAAGGACCGCGGTCACAACCGTCCCTATTTCCTGGTGATGGCTCCGTCAGCGTTGTACGTGCAGGATCCTGACCATGCGCCCTCGGAATTCGCCAGCGAAACAGAACGTATCCTCAAAGTGTTCAGCGATCAGTTGGGCAAAGTGACCTCTGATCCGCTGGATCCTGATACCAAAGATGCGCTGCTGAAGTTGAGTGAGATCGTGCTGCTGCGCGAGAGTCTGATCGAATTCATTAAGACTGAACGGGTTCGCAGCCAGCTGCGGGAAGCATCAACCCGCATTCGGAATTCGCTCCAGGCACTGCGATTCTATTATGAGAAGCAGTTGGCGGCCCGCGGCGTATACCCGCCGTTTGCCGATAGCTGGGAACAACTGCAGGAACGGCGGTATGAGAATGTCCTGGTCCGTCAGCAAAAAGAGCTGCCTCGCGCTTTTCACAATGCCCTTCTGGAACTGAGTGCCCGCACCAACAGCAATGAGAAGTTCCGCGGCTTGCTGCGGCCAACCCTCAACGGCATCAAAGAGATGGTCCAGGATTCGGTGCAGCGGGAAGTGGAGACCATGCTCGACAGCTACGGGATGGAGTATTGGGACGACCGGGACGTGACCTACGATAACTTGGTCTGGGGAACCAGCGGCATTGAAATCCCGATAAAGCGAATCCTGTTCCAGGTAGAGCTGGCCATGCAGGATTCTGTCTCCAACTTCATGCCGGAAGCAGCGGAACTAATGGCCTCTGAACTAGAGCGCACCCTGCAGGCCCACGAGATTCTCAGCCGCCTGGAGCGTGCCGGATACGAGCAGGAATACAGCTATACCATTCCCGGCTCTTCCGCTTCGCAGCCCTTGAAGGACGCCTATGAAGCGCTGGTCAGCCGTGTGGGAACCAGCTTCCGCCATATCTGCCAGCAGGCGACGATGTACGAGCTGATGAAACCGACCCGTTCGGTCCATCATCGACTGGAGGCCGGCGAGCAAGAGCTGGCTTTGTCCACCAACGAGCGGCTGCTCGATGTGGCTCTCCTGGGCGTAGAGGCGGTGCGGAATGAATTGACCAGCAGCATGCCTGCCCCGGAGAGTCGGAGCCGCGGCGCTGATGCCCAGATGGCCGAAGACGAAATCAACATCAACATCCTGGATACCCCAGCCGTACCCACAGGAGAGCCGGATTTCGACATCAGTTTCTTGGGTGAGGCTGGCAGCGGGGCCGTTCCCGCAGAGCTGGAGACCAGCTATGCCGATCGTTTGGACGATATCGCTGTCAAGGTCAACCGTATCTTCGGCGCCATCATCGACGATCTGTTCAATGATGACGAGCTTCTTCCCCGCCTTCGCCGCCTCTTCTGGCTCGAAGCGACCAAAGCTGAGCGTGATTTCAATACTCAGCTGGTGAAGCCGATGCTGAAACAGCATGACCGCAACCTGCACAAGCCGGAACTGCGGGCAGCCATGGAGATGGATCTGGAAACTGTCTCAGACCTGGAAGGGCTGATGCGGATCTGGGAAGGGCTGCACAAACTGGAGACTGGCCTGACTGTTTAATTGGAATCAAGCGATAGGGAGTGGAGCTCTTGCACGATGCTCCATTCCCTATCATAGGTGTGCAACATGGAAGATACAGGATTATTTTCGGGAATATTAGCGACCATCATCGGCGTGTGCATCGGGCTGCCGGTGTTTATTCTATTTGTCTGGAGCCTTTTCTGGGCCTATCGTGACGCTGAGCGGCGCGGAAAGTCAGGCTGCCTGGTGGCCCTGCTGGTCTTTCTGCTGACCTGGCCGGTAGGCTTGATCGTGTGGATTCTCATCAGACCCGGAGACAAACTCTCAGGGTATTGATCCGCTGCTAGTGAACCCGATGGACGAGGTTTCTCTCTGACTATATTCGGTGAGGGATAGACCAGAGCTGGCAAAAGGGCGACGATGGGACTCGAAGGAGAATTATGAGTTACACAGCTGGAGCTGGGGCGGCAGCTGCCGCCGTTTCACAGGCGATAAAGGCATCTGGGGCGATAGTCACGCTGGAGCCACAGGTGTTTCGCTTGCTGTTGGACAAAATCGATGAGCCGCTGGTAGTCATGGGGACTGGCGGGCTTATCAATAAGAATTACCAGTACCTGGTAGGCTACAAAGGGCTGATCTTTCACACGAAATCATCTGAGAAGTTGATGCTTCCCCTGGGTTCAGAAATGATCACATGTAAGAGAATCTGGATCCCCGCCTAGGT
This sequence comes from Chloroflexota bacterium, assembly GCA_024640485.1. GTDB lineage: Bacteria > Chloroflexota > Anaerolineae > Promineifilales > Promineifilaceae > JAHEEY01. Next base: position 6,929 of record JAHEEY010000040.1, read on the forward strand.
GAGTCCTGACTACCAGCTGCCAGCTTCAGCTTTATGCTGAAGCTGGCACTTCCACCCTCGCCGATGTCAAATCTACTGTTCGGCTGAAATCGATAGATAAGCGTTGCTGATCGACTCAGGATCCGCGGCGAACATCCTGCCGCCAGTTACCGTAGCGATCCGTCCCAACACCTCTGTGTCCGCATCAGCCCCAAAGGCGATGGGGAAGATTTTCACCCCATCCGCTTCGGCATTGGCCGGCAGGCAGGTGGCAAACATCTGATTTTCGCTGGTTCGGCCGACCGTGTCTTCCCCATCGGAAAGCAAAACAATCCCGTACAGGCGGGATTCCCCCGCGGCCTCATCCTCGAGCTGTAGTTTTCCGATCTCCTTTGCCGCTGTGCAGACGGCTTCATACAGCGCGGTATTGCCGTCAGCCAGCAGCCCGCGAATCCGCTGTGATAACCCTTCAACCACATCTCCTACCCGGCTGGCCTCGGATAGCGCCGAGACCTGATCGTTGAAGATCATCAGGGTGACTTCATCTTCCGGATTGAGCCGCTCCAGGAACTCAACGGTGGCGGTCCTGGCGCTCTTGATCTTATCCCCTTCCATGCTGCCTGAGATATCCAGGGCGACCAGGATGGTCGATTTGCGCTTGTTGAGCATGAAAATATCGATGATGGCGCTGCTGATATCACTGCTGGGGCTGGGCAATGCCGGAACCGTTTGCGGGTTGACTCGGGGATCGGTGCCGCCGGCCAAATCCATAGGGGCGTGCAGCGGGATGCTGCTGTCCAGCGGCCGCAGATAGTTGTCGATCGCATCCGCCTGGCGATCTTTGTCCAACAGATAATCGCGAAAGATAGCTGCCGCCTCGGCTTGTTCATCGTTCACCCATTCGGCGTTGTCCAGAATACAGTACGGGTGATCCGCCCAGATGGTGCCGCCGGCAGGGAAAATAAACGCCAGAGGAAAGCTGAGTTCGCTGCCTCTCTCGACATTCATTCGCACCGTATCCGCTTCAGGAACGGCGGCTGCATGCAGGTAGCTGGGTCCTTCCCTGGCCATCAGGTCGAGCAGCGGCGGTGCCTGCCGGCCGTATTTGGAGGTGTTCTGCTCCAGTTGGCGCATCGCCTGCTGTATTGCTTCACCGTAAATATCCGCGGCGGTCAGATTGCTGCCGCCAATCCCGTAAACGAACGAGGTCATGGACAGCAGCCCGGAATTGGCATAGGCAGGGTGGGTATGTCCAAAACGGAATTTCCCCCACTCCGGCCGGCCGTAGCTGGCCCACCCTTCCGGATCTGCCGCCAGCGACACCAGGGTGTCCCAGCCGATAGGGGCGTCGGGCCAGCCCAATGTCTCCGCCATCGGCTGCCACATGGCGAATCCCAGAGGTGCCAGGATAGTCGCTTGGCACGCCTGGCTGGCGATAGGCTTGTTGGCGCGAAGTTCCCAGGTGTCATTCGCCTGGTCAACCCATGATTGATCGCCAGGGCTCCAGGCGATGGGCTGCAGGCTGCCGTCCAGGATCGCGTTCATCGATCCGCCTGAGGTGACATGCTTGACCTGAACAATAATCTGCTTGCCGTCAGTCGTGGTCTCGCCGGCGGCATTGAATGCTGCCGTCACCTGATCCATCCAGTTCTGCTTGGTATTGGATGAAGCCACGGTAATCAGCACGGATCCTTCGGGAACCACTGTCACCGGCTCACCTTGCCGTCCTCCGGCAGTGGCCAGCTCGCCTTTATCATCTGAAGGCTGGAAGATAAGCGCAGCGGCGACCACCAGGATAGTAAGGGCAATAATCCCCATGAAGATCATCCGTGTTCGTGTCATAGCGTGAACTCTCCTTTTTTTGGTGTGGCGAGATGTCCCATATCGTTAACGGGAATCATTATGTTAACCAATACTCAGTTCCAATGCGGCATCAATGATGCGCTGTTTGTTGGGCAATATCTGATCTTCCAAATGTCGCGCATAAGGGATCGTTTCCTGGGTGCAGACCCGCCGGTACTTGATTGGAATGCCTGCTTCCAATATGACCGCGGCCAACTCGCCAGATAGCCCGAACTGTTCGTAATCTTCATCAACTACCAATACGCTGCCGGTGGCGGCACTCATCTCGCAGATGGTGGCTTTGTCTAGCGGCGCGACCGTGCGCAGATCGATCACGCTGGCATAGACACCTTGTTGGGCCAGCGCGTCAGCCGCTTCCAGGGCGCGATGGACGCCGACGCCGATGCTGATGATGGTGAGATCGTCTCCCTGGCGGCGGATTGCCGCTTTGCCCAGCGGAGTCGGCTGCCAGGTCGCCGGCACCGGGCCGGATGCGCCCGCGGGCGGTACGTCAAATTGGACTGTCTTTCGGTTGCCAGCGCCCATGAAATCCAGCCAATAGTCCGCCAGCATCTTGTGTTCCAGAAAAATCACCGGCCCGTCATGCTCGATAGCTGCCAGCATCAGCCCGCCGGCATCGGCAGGTGTGGATGGGACCACCACGGACAATCCAGGAATATGTGCCAACCATCCCCAGAGGGTCTGCTGGTGCTGTCCGCCATCCCCATAACCGCCGCCGCAGGCGGCACGCACCACCAGTGGCGCTTTCCACTTTCCCCCCGAAAAGGTCTCCACTTTGGCGGCATGATTTAGCAGGGCATCCATCGCCACCCCAATGAAGTCCACCAGCATGACCTCGACAATAGGGCGCAGGCCAGCCATCGAGGCGGATACCGCCGCCCCAACAAATGAGGCCTCGCTGATTGGGGTAGAGCGGACCCGATCGCCGCCAAACCGAAGGAATAGATTCCGCCGAATCATATGAATATCTTCGCCAAAGATGATGACCGTCGGATCATCAGCCATCGCCTGGTTTACGGCATCTTCAATGGCCTGGGCAAAAGAGAGGATCTTCACAATCTGTACCTCTACCACCTTGCGATCATGCAGGAATCAAGGCTGATTCCAATATCTGTTCAATTTCTCCAACGACTTCACCAGTCAACTCTGCCATTCTCTGGCCCTCAGTAGAAAGGCTTTGGTGGAGCCGCGCTACCGGATCCGGAGCGACAGCCGATCTGGAACCTCTCACCTTGGCCATCAAGGCGGCGATTGTGCGGGCGCTGGTCGCCCTTGCGCGAATTGGGGCCCCTTTACGGCGCAAAAATGAATTTACCTGCCATCTGAGGACCCGCCCCATCTCCAGGGAGAGCGGCCGCTCAGCCAGACGAAGCAGCATATCTCCCAGCAGGTGGCCTTCCGGGCGGCTGCATTGAGCGTAGAGGAAAGAGGGGCCAAGGCCATTTCGCGCATCCGCTATCGCTTGCCCGGCGGCATTCCATACCGCTTCGACATCATTTCCATCAAGTTCGATGGCCGGCATGCCAAAACTTCGGGCCCGGCTGATCAAATCTCCGGCTGTTGTTTCTTCTGAAACGGTGGTGATCGACCATTGATTGTCTTTACACACAAACAGCAGCGGCAGTTTCCAGGCAGCAGCCAGATTCATCGATTCCATCATCATCCCCTGGTTGGCCGCTCCTTCACCGAAAAAGGCGACGCTGACAGTTCCCGGCCTCAACTGCTGCGCCGCTATGGCGAACCCAACTGCCGCCGGCCCAGAGGCGCCCACTATTCCTGAGGAAGCCGCCAGATGCGCCGGTGAAAACAGGTGCATGTGACCGCCCATGCCGCCGCATAATCCATCCGGATAGCCCAGCAGCTCGCGCAGTATAGAAAGCGGGTCGACGCCGCGCATCAACAGAGGGGGCGTGCCGCGATGGTCCAGTGCCAGGGCATCCCCTTCAACTAGATGGGAGATCACCCCGGCAGCGATCGCCTCCTCGCCAATGCCAAGATGCATCTCGCCGGATATCTTCCCTGCTTCCCACAGCCGTTTCACCGCTTCCTCAAAAAGCCGGCTGCGGAGCATCTGCTTGTATAGCTGCCAAAGATCAGGTTTCATCGCGCTGTCACCTCTTAGGCAAATCTGGCGGCTTTGCCCAAAATCCAATCGATACTGCGGGGAAAGAGCCGGTTGATATGGGTAAACAGCCAATCGTACCAGGTGACGTATACCTCAATCCTGTGGTACCGGATCGCCCTGGCAATCGATTTGGCCACTTTCTCCGCTGATGCGCGCCCGATGGGGGAGGGGTTATCACCTTTTCCTCCCAGCCGCGCAGTGCCGAACTCGGTCAGGGTGCGGCCTGGATAAACCAATGTCACGGTGATGCTGCTGTGCTGCAGTTCCATACGCAGAGCCCGGCTGATAAAATTCACCGCCGTCTTGCTGGCGCAGTAGAGGCCGCTGAGCGCCAACGGACGTTGGCCGACGATAGATGAGATATTGATGATCTGGCCGCTTCCCTGTTTCTTCATATGCGGCAGTACAGCTTGTGTCGCCCAGATCAACCCGTTCACATTGGTATCCAGAAGTGTGGTCACATCCTCTGGGGCCATCTCAGATAGGAAGATGCGCTGGCCCAGCCCGGCGTTGTTTACCAGCACGTCCACGCGGCCGAATTCGGCGACAGCGCGGGCAACCAGCTCTTTGGCAAACGCGTTCTCGCGGATATCGCCGGCGACGGCCAATCGGCGGCCCGGTAAGCCAGCCAATGAGTCCACCAATTGGGCCAACCGGTCAGCGCGGCGAGCGGTAATCACAACATTCGCGCCCATTTCGGCCAGTAACCTGACTGTTGCCTCGCCGATGCCGGCGGAAGCCCCGGTGACGATGATAACGCTGTTCTTGATATCCAATGCCAACTCCTCGATGCTATTCGCCTTCGATCGGATGGCCGGCCAGCCGCCACGCCCGCTTGGCATCTTTGTAACCTGCCTCAAACAGCTGTTCGTGCCCATCTTCAGTATAGCGGATAATACGGTCCACCGGAATCGGCCGGCGTGGTGCCACAATAATCGGCTCGGGCAGCATTTGAAACGGCTTTTCCAGCACGTCTGGGATCCCGTTCTGGTCGCTGTCTTCAGCCACGCTGGGAGACCCCTGAACTTGATTCTTCAGCAGCGCGTTCTCCGCCCGCAGCCGGGCGTTTTCAAGCTGCAGCTTCACCAATTCGTTCACCCGCCGGAACATCTTCATGTCCGCTTGAAAAGAGGCCAGCAAGGCCCATTCCAGGGTGATGCTGGCGGCGGATAAGATACTGTTAGGTGTCTCGGTTTCCCGATCGCCGCTGCTTTCCCAGGGGGTCATGATCACCACCACGATTTCCTCGGCGCCAGCGTCTATGGCCGGGCCTAAAGGGGTGTTGGCAACTGTGGCGCCGTCCCAATACAGCTGGCCATACAGCGGCGTTGCCGGATAGACGATAGGGATGGAGCAGCTGGCGATAATGTGATCCAGACTCAGCGGCTCCCGCCGCATCCGGCTGGGATAAACATCATCGCTGTTTCCAAATACATGCAGATGGCCGGTATTGACCTCTGTCGCCGTCACCCGTAGATGCACCGGGGACTGATCAGAATTGACCCGATCGAAATTGACCCAACCTTCCCGCTCCAGGGTTTGGCGCAGCGGTGAGGTGTCCAGCAGAAAATTGCCGTCCAAAAGGTTGAGATGTGGTTTCTGCACATCGCTGGTCCTAAGCCGCCCCCACAGCGCTCGCAGCGAGTGGGCGTTGTGTCCTGAGGCCAGTGCCGCGCCATTGACGGCGCCGATGGAAGTTCCCACGACAACATCCGGGAACCAGTCGTGCTCTTCCAGGAATTTCACCACCCCAACGTGATAAGCCCCGCGGCCGCCGCCGCCCGACAGGACCAATGCTTTCTTTCGACTTTCGTTCGCCATCTGGCAGATCTCCTAGGTTGTCAGGTTTGCGCGTCCGCCGCGCCGCGACGTGGCTCTTATTGCTATTATAAGGAATAGATCAAGTATGAGGTTGGATGCCAGCAGCTGCCTATCTACCCAAAGGCGGGGATGATTACCCGGTAGATGGCCCATAGGTCCAAGGCAATCAAGAAGGCGGCCAATCCTGCGGGAAGCAGGGAATAGATTAGCGTATATTTCTTGCCGATCGGCCGCAGCCAACTGCCCAGCCCTATCGCCACCCCTATGGCCAGCGGGATCAGCGCCGGAAACAGGTAACGCCCTTGATGCTGCTGAAAGGTGAGATTGTAGATGATGTGGACTGCCGCTGTCAGCAGCCCCATGCCGCTCAAGATGAGCGCGGTCAACGACAGCTGGGCGGACGGCGCTGTAGGGCGGCTGCGCCGCAGCCACTGGCGATCAAAGAGCGAAATCGCGAATCCGACTGTCGCCGCGGCGCTGAACAGTTTCAGCAGCCGGTATATTTCCCCAGACATCGGCACTGTCATCCAGCCGAACTGTCCCCAGAAGCTGTTGAAAGTTGTCTGCGCGAACGCTTGAATTGCCGCGGTAACTCCGATGGCGTTGACCAGTTCGGCGGTACGCGGTTGGCCGGTGACTACCAGGTCGTGGGTTTCTTTGCCCAACAGATCCAGGCCCCCGTAGACCAGTAAGTTTCGCCCCCACCACAACGCGCCAATTAGCAGCGCCGGTACAAACAAGGTCAGGCCAACGCGCACCATGCCCGGCCAGTCGCCCCAATATTGGCGCAGCAGCACCAGCCCTAGCAGCAGCGCCATGGGGTAGACCGTCCCTTTGGTTAGAAAGCCCAATCCCATCAGGCCGCCCAGCAGCAGCAGCTGCCGCCGGTTCATGGTGGCACTGCGCCAATTTCTTTCATCTTGGATCCAGCGGATGGTGACCAGCAAGATGGCGGCGATGATCAACTCAGCCAGGCTGTCATTGTTCACGGACGCCAATATCGATAGATGCTGAGGCAAGAAGGCGATGAAGACCGCTGTCGTGGCAGCCAGCCAATCATGTCTGGGGAACAGCAGGCTGGTAGCGTGGAATGCCGCGATCACCACAAACGCCCCTATCAGCAGTGAGAAGAAACGCATCGCCAGCAGGGAGCCGCCTGACAGCCAATAAACCGGCGTCTGCAGCAGATAATACAGCGGCGGCTGCCAATCTTCGTACTCGACTGGCTCCACCGAATAAGCCGGATCGAAATGGGATTCGAAAACCAGCTCTACCAGATACGCCTGATCATAATCATCAGGTTCCATCACCGGCAGGTCGCCCGCCGCCAACTGCCGGATGTAATTGTAGTGGGCTGGCTCATCGGGCGTTTCCCAATCTGGCGTATTCAGGGCAAACAAGGCCCCAACGAAGAAGTAGGCTGTCAGAATAAGGAGTAGTACGGACCGTTTCTTCATACGGCGATCATAACAGACTCCTTTATCCTGGCTAGTGATTTATCGGGAAGCTTGAACAACTTCCGGCCGCTTCCCACTCAGAAAGACCGCCATCAATGATCCTGCTATAATCCTACTGAGGTTGACTGAAGCTGCTGCCGGCACCAGCCGCCGCTTCGTTGATTGATCGATTCTCAAACGGTGATAATGTAATCCTATGCCTCTGCTGCCTGGTGAAATCCTCAACAAACGATACCGCATCGTTAACCTGCTCAACGCCGGCAGATACGGCGCCGTCTATCGCGCCTGGGATGTAGTCGATGCCCGGGATGTGGCCGTCAAGGAGTACCTGAACCCGTCGCCGGAGACAGAGAAGTACTTCCGGGCGGAGGCTCGCCAGTTGGCCCGGATGCACCATGAGCAGCTGCCCGAATTGCTGGACCACTTCGTCCTGGAAGACAGCGGGCAGTACTTGATCAGCACCTATATTGAGGGGGTCGATCTGCAGAGTCTGCTGGACCAATATGGGCCGCTGCCTTCAGATCTGATCATCGGCTGGCTCCAGGCGGTCTGCAAACCGCTGGCATACCTGCACAAAAACGACCGGCTGCATCTCAATATCAAACCGGCCAATATTCGGCTGACCCCAACGGGCGAGCTGTTTTTGGTGGACAGCGGTTTGCCTGGACTAGGGCTGCTGGGGGACGACCTAGGCTACACGTCGCCGGAGCAGCAGGCCGGTGCAGAGACAAAACCGGTCAGCGATATATATGCTTTAGGTGCGGCTCTCTACACCCTGCTGACTGCGCAGGCACCGCCTGACCCGCTCAGGCGTGAAAGCGGCTTGATCGATCTGCAGTCCCCTCGGGAGCTCAACCCTGACATTGAACCTTACCTGTCAATCGTGGCCATGCGGGCCATGTCTTTGCGGCAGGATTCCCGCTACGAGACGGTTGAAGAGTTCGCCAAAGCGTTGGAACGTCCGTCCGGGCGTCCCGCTCCGGAAGTATCGCAACCTCGTCGTGTCAACGAATATGAACACCAGGCACCACCGCCTCGGGTGCCTGCCAGGTTTCGCAGAAAAATGGAACAGCGCACTATCTGGGCACTGTTGGTTGCATCGCTCATTATCGTCGCTTTGGCTATTGGATTTGGGATGATGAACGCGGGCATTTCTGATGTGGCCGAAGGAGAAGCGACCGCTACCGTGGAATCGGCGGTCATCGCGGCACTTACGGCAATCGCGCCCACCCCGACGCCGCTGCCGGTACCCACCGTGCCGCCGACGCCCACGCCGGAACCGTTTATCGGCGAGACCGGGGCCCGCATGTTGTTTGTCCCCGCGGGAGTGTTCCGCATGGGTGACGACCAGGGCGAATCAGACGAGCAGCCCTCCCATCTAGTAAAGCTTGACGCCTTTTTCATCGACGAAACAGAAGTGACCAATAGCCAGTACGCCCTCTGTGTTGCCGATGAGGGTTGTCTGCCTCCTGGTCAATCCGGCGCTACGTACCATCCCGCCTACTACGGCGATCCGGCATTCGATGAATTTCCAGTTATCTTTATCACCTGGTATGCGGCTGACACCTACTGCCAATGGCGGGAGTCCAGGCTGCCCACAGAAGCGGAATGGGAGAAGGCCGCCGGCTTCGATCCCGTCCAGGCCATCAAGCTTCGCTATCCCTGGGGAGACGCCTTCGATGGCACTCAGCTGAACTACTGTGACAGCAACTGCCCCCTGGATAAGCGGGACCCCGGCTTTGATGACGGCCATCGGGATACAGCTCCGGTGAGCAGCTATCAGGGGGGACGTTCACCCATCGGGCTGTTTGATATGTCAGGTAATGTCATGGAATGGGTCAGCGACTGGTATGATCCCCGCTACTATCGCAGCTCAGTAGATATTAACCCTCGAGGCCCGCTGGAAGGGTCATTCAAATCTTTGCGCGGCGGTTCCTGGCTTTCTGCTAGAGATGAACTGGCTGTCACCGTGCGCAGCTCTTTTGATCCCACCGTAGCCCGCGCTAATCTTGGTTTCCGCTGTGCCAAGGATGCCCAATAGGGCAGAGTCAAGCGATCTGGGTGCCGTCCCCCCGATTTGTCGGGAATGCCCAACAGCAAAAAACAGGTGATGCCGATTCCAGACCAGCATCACCTGCAGATTCCAACTCACTAAACAAGATTCCTAAATCACGCCAGCTTCTCTCAGTTCGCGTATCTGTCCATCATCGTAATTGAGGATTGATTTCAACACCTCTTCGGTATGCTGGCCCAACAGGGGAGGCGGGAATCGCACTTGTGTCGGCGACGTGGGCACATTCAGCGGTGAAGCCACCATCGAGATGGTCCCAGCGGTGGGATGCGGCGACTCAATCCGCAGTTTGCGCGCCTGAACCTGCGGATCCGCGAACAGCTGCTCCAAATTGTTGATTGGCGCTGCTGGAATGCCAATCTCTTCACACATCTCCATCCACTCTTTGGCGTCTCGACTGCCGAACAGCTCGTTCAGCATCACCACTACCTGTTCACGGTTGGCAAGACGGGCGGCATTGGTGGCGAACTGCTCATCTTCAATCCATTCTGGACGGTTCACCGCCCGGCACAGCTTGGCCCACTGCCCGTCATTGCCGGCGGCGAAGGCGAAATGCTGGTCACGAGCCTTGAAAGTCTGGTATGGGACGATATTGGGATGGCCGTTTCCGAAGCGCTGCGGCAGATCTCCTGATATCAAGTAGTTGCTGGCGACGTAGGACATCAAGGCCACCTGGGCATCCAGCAGCGAGATGTCGATGCGCTGCCCCTGTCCGGTGCGCTCCCGGGCAAAGAGGGCTGCCAGGATCGCGTTGCTGGCAAAGATGCCGGCGCCCAGATCCGCCAGGGCAATGCCTGAACGGGTTGGTTCGCCATCTACCGGTCCGGTGACGCTCATGAAACCGCCCATCGCCTGGACCATGAAATCATAGCCGGGCCGGTCCTTGTATGGGCCGGTGTAGCCGTAACCGGTAATGGTGCAGTAGATCAAGCCGGGACGAATCTGCTGCAGGGTTTCATAATCCAACCCCCATCTCGCCAGTGTGCCGGTTCGGAAGTTGTCGATCAGGACATCGCCTTCCTTGATCAGATCCTTCAGCAGCCCCTGTCCCTGTTCAGACTTCAAGTTGAGGGTGACACTCCGTTTGTTCCGGTTCGCCGAAATGAAATAAGCAGACTCGCCGCCTTCGGCAAAAGGTGGGCCCCAGGAACGGGTGTCATCTCCCATTCCAGGCATCTCTAGTTTGATGACATCGGCGCCCAGGTCTCCCAACATCATGGTGCAGTACGGACCTGCCAAAACCCGGGTCAAGTCAATAATGCGAATGCCATCTAGCAAGCCTTGTTGCTGTGTCTCAGGTGTAGTCATTGAATGTTCCCTTCTCCTCCTCCAGTAAAAAACGTTGCCACTCTGGCATCAATTTGACAAGACTATTTCGTTCTATGATAATGGATTTTTCCTCTTGTCAGCCATTCTATTATCTGGGCTGACAACAGGCTGCTTTAGTCTGCGTGCGACAGGATTATACAATTTTCAATGGTGCTCACCCAGAGCCTTTGTCAGGACCAGCTTGGTTTTGCGCGTGAATGTGACCTGATCGCCATTTTTTGAAGCTATCATTGAGCCTTGAGCAAAAGGATTGACGAATGAAACCTGCTCCTTTCGAGTATCACTCTCCGGATTCATTGGACGCGGCTCTGGCGCTGTTGGAAGAGCATGGATATGATGCCAAGCTATTGGCGGGCGGGCAGAGTCTGGTACCAATGATGAACTTCCGGCTGGCTCAGCCCGCTATGCTGGTCGACTTGAATCGACTGCCTCAATTGGATTCCATCATCCCAGATTCATCAGGCGGCATCAAGATCGGGGCAATGGTTCGACAAAGCAAACTGGAACAGAATACCTTGGTGGCTGAATTTGCGCCGCTTCTTCACGAGTGCGTCCCCAATATCGCACATCCGCAAATTAGAAATCGCGGCACCATTGGCGGGAATTTAGCTCACGCCGATCCTGCTTCGG
>JAHEEY010000357.1 GCA_024640485.1 Chloroflexota bacterium
TCCGACGTCCCCCCACTGATCAGCGTGACCCTGCGGGATGAAAAGAGCGCGTCAGACAGCCGCCGGCTGACGGCGGAATTGAGCGCCGAGCATGATCTGCTGATCAGAGGGCTCGATTACGGCAAAGAGGTTGAGCGGGTTTTTGGCTCCCGGGAATATGAATGGGTGTGGCAGGTTGAGGCCGCCCATATCCCCAAGCTGGAGGCCGCTTTGGCCGGCACCGGCAGCCTGCTGAAGCAGCTGCAGGAGCAGTTCAGCGGTGAGAAGGCTGCCGGGCTGCAGACTTTTTTGGAAAGCAACCAGATCCCATTTGATTTCTGGAGCCGCAACGGCGACTAGCTTCGCTCACCGCCCACCTCCAGCCCGTGCACCCCAACCTTGGCCGGAACTGCTCCTGTGCCCATCTATCCCACCAGCTGTCGAAATGCCAACCGCCGATGAACTGGTTGCCGGGGAATGCCGCCGGCGGCCTGCTTCTGAATCAGCGTGGGATAATGGGCCGATTTTGGCTATACTGAGCCGAGTTCAATGGCGCTGACCTGCCGGATATTGTCCTGCTGTCCACCATTTCACAGGAGAGGCTGATTTGAAAAGCATCGATGCGTTTACCGAGTCTGATTGGAGCCGGCTGGAAGCGGATTGGCGGGCGTGGTGGCAGGGCGAGCTGGAGCGACCCCTGATCAGCATCATTACTGACCACGGCGGCAGTCAGCCGGCGGCAGCGCTGCCCCCCGACGCCTCCATCGCCCCGCTGGCGGCGAGCCTGCCGGCCGGCGAGATTCTGGACCAATTGGAGCCGGGATTGGGCCGGCAGCGGTATTGGGCCGACGCCTACCCCCAATTCGTGCCCAACTTCGGCCTGGGGATCAGCGCCGCCGTCTTGGGGTCGGAGCTGCGGCTGATCGACGGGGCCAGCTGGATGCTGCCGCTGCAATTGGACACATTGGACGATCTGACCCTGGAGCTGGACCAGGACAACCTCTGGTGGCGGCGGGCCCAGGAGATCACCAGCGCCGCGGCAGCCCGCTGGGGCATGCGGCTGGCCGTGGGACCTATCGACCTGGGCACCAGCCTGGACACCCTGGCGTACCTGCGCGGCGAAGAAGCGCTGTACGGCGAGCTGGCCCGGCAGCCCAAACTGGTCGACCGGCTGATCCCGGCGCTGACAGATATCCAGCTGGCGATGTCGGCGCAGCTCCAACAACTATGCGAAGGCACTGGCGTCCGCTGGCTCAGCGGCAAAGGGACCCTGCTCAGCTCCTTCACCGCCGCTATGATCTCGCCGCGGATGTTCAAGCGGTGGATCCTGCCCGACCTAGAGCGGCGCTGCCAGGCGCTGGCCTATCCCAGCTGCTTCCTGGACGGCGAGCGGGGGCGCCACACCCTGGAGATGGTCCTCTCCATCCCCGGCTTGAGCGCGGTGCAGTATTATCCCGGCAGTGAACAGCCGCCGCTGGAACAGTGGCTGCCCCACCTGCAGCGGATACGGGAAGCGGGCAAGCGGTGCCAGCTGTGGGCGGCACCAGAGACAGCCCTGGGTATCATCGAGGCGATGGGCGGCAGCGGTTTCCACTTCACCTTGATCCAGCCAGATCGGCCGCTGAACGCCGACGAGGCGGAAGCGTTCCTCAGCGCGATATAGAGCGCGGCACAGCTGCGGGAGCAACGTATGATCGTATTGAGCGATTTGTCCGGCACCCTGACCAAAGGGTCACCGGTGGCGGGGTTGGCAAAATGGCCCGGCGAGCGGCAGAGCAAAACCCGCTCCCGCCTCTACCTGGCTTCAATCATGGGTTCCTACCTGCTGACCAAGATGGGCTTAATCGATTGGAGCCGCTGGACGGCGTGGGTGATCGGCTCTGCGCTGCCGCTGATCAGGGAGGCCACTCCGGAACGGCTGGATGAGATGTCCGAGTGGACGGTGGAGCACGAACTGTGGCCCCAACGTCGGCCTGATGTGCTGGCCCGGCTGGAAGCGCACCGGCAGGCGGGGGCCAGGATCACCCTGGTCACCTCGGTCTACCAGCCGACGGCCGACGCCTTCGCCCGGCGCATCGGAGCGGACGCCATCGCCACCCCGGTCAGCTGCCACAACGGGGTGGCCAGGCTTTCGGGAGAGCTGGTTGCCGGGCCGGGCAAGATGAACCAGGTGAGAGCCAGACTGGGGGTCGACCGGGTAGATTTCGCCTACGGCGATACCGTCACCGACATCCCCATGCTGGCATTCGCCGACCATGCCGTGGCGGTCTATCCTGACGACGGGCTGCGCCAGGCGGCGCTGGAGAACGGCTGGGAGATTTTGGAATAGGGAAGTGACCGATGGAACTCAAAGGACAGCTTGACCGCTATTTTCATGAGCTTGCCGGCAGCGATCGGTTCTCCGGCGTGGTGCGGGTGGTGAAAGGGGATCAGCCGCTGTATGAAGGCGCCTTTGGATTGGCCAGCCGGAGCTGGGCGGTGTCCAACAGCATGCAGACCCGTTTCGACACCGCCTCCATCACCAAGCTGTTCACCGCGGTGGCCGTCCTGCAGCTGATCGACCAGGGGCTGCTCACCTTTGAGAGCCGGGCAGCGGAGCTGCTGGATTTGGCCGACACCGCCATCTCGCCGCTGGCCAATGTGTACCAGCTGCTGACTCACAGCTCCGGCATCGGCGACGATGTGGAGGAGGAAGACGGCGAATCGTACCATGATCTGTGGCTGGGGCGGGCCAACTACTGGGTGCGGCAGAGCGCCGATTTCCTGCCCCAATTCGCCTACAAACAAGCCAACTTCGCCCCCGGCGACGGGGTGCGCTACTGCAACTGCGGCTATGTGCTCCTGGGGTTGATGCTGGAGAAAGTGACCGGGCTCAGCTACCGGGAGTACGTCCGCGGCCATGTCTTCCAGCCTGCCGGCATGAACAGCTCCGATTTCTTTCACCTGGACCAGGTCAATCCGCAGGTGGCCGAAGGGTGCGATCCCATTGCGGATGACGCCGGCAATACCCTCTACTGGCGCAAGAATATGTACAGCTTCCCGCCGGTGGGCTCGCCCGACGCCGGCGCTCATGTCACCGCCGCCGATCTGGACCGCTTTCTGCGAGCAGTTCGGGATGGTGCCCTGCTGTCGCCGGAGATGAGCCGGGCCTTTTTCACCCCCCAACTGCTCTACCGGCAGAAGGAAGGATGGCAGATGTGGTACGGCTTCGGGCTGTGGTTCTATCTATCGGAAACGGGCGAGATCGTCTGCTGCCAGAAGGAAGGGATCAACGCCGGGGTCAGCGGCATGATCCGCTACTTCCCGCGGGAGGATATCAGCGTGGTCATCCTGTGCAACCAGGAGTCGGCAGCGTGGGAGCCGGTGTGGGAGATCCACCGGCTGATCCTGGCCTCAGGGTTCGGGGCGGCAGCGTAGGGGACGGAATACAAAGCCGGCGCCGCCGTCTCAGCGGCACCGGCCCTCACAAGAAAGCTGAACTTAAGCGATTTCTTCGATCCCGGCGTCGGCAGCTACTTTTGCCACCGCGGCGATGCCTGCTTCACAGGTGCGCTTGCTGGCGTACATCTGGCTCTGGCCGATGGGCTCGCCGTTGCCGGCAACCAGCTTGAAATACGGCTTGCCGCTGGTGGACTCCAGCCGCTTGAACCGCTTGTCTTCCCCGGCATTCTTCTTCACCGAAGCGATGCCGTTGCGGCAGCCGGATTCAGAGCTGTACCCTTCACTGGATAGGATGATTTGTCCGTTCCTGGCCCGCAGCCGGAAGCGGTACTCACCATTCTTGCTTTGATACAATTCGAACTTAGGGTTGGTCATGATTCCTCCTCAGAAAAAGATACCTATATCTTACTTGACCAAAGCCCAGCTGTAAATAAGCAGCGCAATTCTCAGCCCGGCGGGCACATCCATAAGTTTTACTTATGAATTCTCGACTTTTACCTGAAGAAGCTTATTGGCAATCTGGCACGCGATTGTTTATAATAAGGTCAACTCATTTGTGAAGCATTTCACGAATATCGCCGCAACTGAGTTATGGGGAGCCAAGCAGATGGTTTTGTCGGGATCGTTCACCACATTGTCTACATTGTCGCCAGGATCTGATCGCGGC
This sequence comes from Chloroflexota bacterium, assembly GCA_024640485.1. Taxonomy (GTDB): domain Bacteria; phylum Chloroflexota; class Anaerolineae; order Promineifilales; family Promineifilaceae; genus JAHEEY01. The sequence continues at coordinate 4,088 of JAHEEY010000357.1, forward strand.
CTGCTCAGAAATCTGCTAATGCAGGCCAGCATACCGCAGGAGAGTTTCGAACCTCTTCCCGTTTTCCCCTGGGAGCTGCTTACCCTGGCAGGGATTCTGGGCCTTTTCGCCTGCGGAGTGGCCCTGGCGCTGTTGATGCGCTACGGCACCGCGCAGGGCAGCGCCCCAATTGCCAGCCCTGCCGCCAGCCCCAACGCCCGCCGGGCCGCCCCTGCCGCGCCCGCCCCAGATCTCTCGTCCCCCGTCTTCTACCGGTACCAGTCAGTTTGGCCGCGGCTGCTGGTAACCCGCGGCCCCCAGATCGGCATGGTCTATCCGCTGCCGGAGACCGCGGTGCGGATCGGCAGCGGGCCGGAAAACGACATCACCTTGACCGGCTTGTCGCTGGACCCCTCCCATCTCAGGATCCGCCACCGGCGGGAAGGGTATTTCCTGTGCAATGTTGGGGAAGACGCGGCCACCCTGTTGAACGGACGGCGCCTCGACGGGGACGTCCGCCTGTGTCACAACGACCAGATCCAGATGGGACGCACCGTGACCCTCTGCTATCGGGACAAGTAGCCCGCCTGGCTCACCAACCGCCGAAAAGGAAACGCCGCCCTTGCAGGGCGGCGTTGTTATTTTCAGCCGGCTGGGAATCGGCGCCGGCTTTGGCCCGCCTTCCAGCCCCTTAGCTGACCGCCAACGTCAGGGGCCGCAGATGCCCAACCCCTCGGCCAATGCCGGACAGGGCAGCGACAAGGCGCCCAGCGGCTCCTGGCTCATGTCGTTCAGCACTCCGCGGAGAGCAAGGTTGACGGACAGCCCGGCAGGCCAGCTGACCTCGCCGCTGAGGTCCATTGAGCGGGCCAATCCCACCGGTATCTGGTACACCCCCTGCCCTGCGGGAATCATCTGTTCGCCGCCACCGCCGCCACCGCCGCCGCCACTGCCGGCAGCGGCGTCCTGCTGGAAGTCAAAGGCTAAT
>JAHEEY010000358.1 GCA_024640485.1 Chloroflexota bacterium
AGGATGTTGAATCAGATCGTTTCATGAACTTCTGTGTCGAGGAGACCACCTGGCCGAAGGTCGCCCCGGTCCGGCTGAAGCCGATGCTGCCCAGGATTACCATCATCACCACGTTAAGGGCATGATATAGGAACGCGAAGCTGGCTGCCTCCGCCTCCGGCTGGCCCACCACCGCCAGCGCCGCCATCACCCCGGCGTGAAACACCCCGATCATCCCTGGCGATGAGGGGGCGGCAATGCTCAATGCTGCCGCGCAGACCACGAAGCCCGCCATCGGCCAGGTAGGCTGGATATTGACCGCCAGCAGTGCGCTGTAATAGGCGGCAATAATAGGGATCCAGATGATTATGCTGTAGGCCACCAGAATCAGCCCATCCTTTAACTTGGTCAGGCTGGATAGACCGGCCAGCAGCTCGTCCGCCCGCGCCGCCCACGTCTGTGTGTCCAGAAACGGGATCCTATCTAGAATCCAGACCGATACCCTACCAGCTAGCTTTCGGTTGTTGGCCGCCACAATGACGATAACAATAGCCCCAATCGCCAAAATCCCGGAGGCGCGGGAGCCAGAGCGCATCCAGTCGGGTAGGCGGGCCACTTCCGCCAAGGTAAAGGGCAGCAGGGTGACGATGAACATCATGTCCAGGAGTCTTTCCACCACCATGGTGGAAACACCTCTGGCGATACTCACCGGGGGCACGCTGCCAATCATCACCGCCCGGGCGACATCGCCGATCCGGAGGGGGAGAAGGTTGGTCAGCATAGCGCCGATATTCTGAATATGGAATAACTCCCATAGAGCCACGTCGTTGTTGAGCATGAAACGCCAGCGAATCGCCCGCAGCACCATAAAGATGACAACGCAGACGATGCTCACCGCCAGGTACCCGTACCGGGCGCTCCTCAAAGCCAGAATAATCTGTGACGGTTTGACGAAGTAGAAGACAGCAGCCAGGCCGACGGCACTGACCAAAATACCGATCCACAGTTGGCGCCGTCTTTTCGCTTCAGGGTTTGTCATCATGCTTGGATTATATTGAAAAACATGCCATGTGCCATAGTGCCGGCGCTTCGCGCCAACCGTTGCTGTCAGTGCTGGCATTTTGCCAAAAGACCCACAGGGATAACCTGAAGTTACTCCTGTGGGTCTCTGTTTCTAAATATGACGCCAGGGCTGTGACGGCGTCAATTGACAGCTTACTTGGCGAAGCCGACCGCCCGGGTCTCCCGGATGACCGTCACCTGGATCTGCCCAGGATACTGCATACTGTCTTCGATCATCTTGGAAATGTCCCTGGACAGCCGCATCGCTCCCAAATCGTCTATGGTGCCCGGTTTAACCAGGATGCGGATTTCCCGGCCCGCCTGTAGCGCATAGGCGCTTTCCACACCATCAAAGGAGGTGGCGATATCTTCCAGGGTGCGCACCCGCTTGATGTAATTCTCAAGGGATTCGCGCCGTGCCCCAGGACGGGCGCCGGAGATGGCATCGGCAGCTTCCACGATAATCGACTCCACACTGTCCTGATCGACCTCATGATGATGGGAAGCGATACAGTTGACCACCACTTCCGGGACCTGGAACCGGCGGGCATATTCAGCCCCCAGCATAGCGTGGGTCCCTTCCTGGTCGTGGTCCATCGCCTTGCCCAAATCGTGGAGCAGGGCGCCCATCTTGGAGATTTCCACATTGGCGCCCAGCTCTGAGGCCAGCACCGAAGCGATCTTGGCCGCTTCCACGGCATGGAACAGCTGGTTTTGGCCGTAGGAGGTGCGGTATTTCAGCCGGCCCAGCATCTCGGTGATCTGAGGACGAAGTCCGTGGACATTGGCCTCGTAAGCGGCTTGATCGCCCGCTTCCTTGATATCTTTATTGACTTCTTTCTCGGCGTCTTTGATTAACTTCTCAATACGGGCCGGATGGATACGGCCGTCGACAATCAGCCGTTCCAATGCCCGGCGGGCCACTTCACGGCGAATCGGGTCGAAGCTGGAGACGGTCACCGATTCCGGGGTGTCGTCCACCACGATATCGACCCCGGCAGCCTGCTCGAATGCCCGGATGTTGCGCCCGTTCCGGCCGATGATCCGCCCCTTCATCTCTTCCTTGGGCAGCTCCACCACCGAAACCGTGGTCTCGGCCACCTGGTCGCTGGCCACCCGCTGGATCGCCAGGGCGATCAGCTTGCGGGCCTTCTCTTCAGCCGTCTCCTTGGCCCGGTCTTCGATCTCGCGCATCAGCCGGGCCATATCTTGACGGCTCTCTTTTTCAACTTCAGCCAGCAGCAGCGCTTTGGCTTCATCGGTGGCCATCGCCGCGACCTGTTCCAGCTGCGTACGATGTTCGTCGGCCTGCAGCTCCAGATCATTCTGTTGTTTGTCCAGCCGGCTCTGCCGCTTATTCAGCTGCGCTTCTCGCTGTTCAAGCTTCTTGGCCTGGTCGTCCATTTTGGCGTTGCGCCGGTCGACCCGTTCTTCGGAACGGGCCACGTCCAGATACCGTCTTTCCACCACCTTTTCCGCTTCGGAGCGCGCCTGCCGGGCTTCTTTGCGGGCGTCATTCACGATACTTTCAGCTTCTCGCTCGACGATGGCCCGCTTATCCGCTAGCGCTTGCTCAGTGTCGGCGACCAATTGCTCAGTCTTGGGTTTGTAATAGAACCACATTATTCCGGCTGTTACGGCGATCCCAACAACCAGTCCAATGACAATCATGATCCCAGGGGGCATTTTTTGTCTCCTTATAAAGCGTGGCCGCTAACTGTCCGCCGGCTCTTCGCCAACAGACTGCCACATCTCATTTACAATTTGGTTAACAACCTCGTAGCCGTAGCCGCGCCGCTGCAAGAATTGTCCCAGCTTATTCCGGAACGTTTCTCGCGGCAGGCCGGCATACCGCTTTGACTGCTTTGCAGCCACTCGCCGGGCGGATGCGCTTTCATCCAGCTCGGCAAGAGAAGATTCAATTAATTCTCGGCTGATGCCCTTCTGTTGGAGCTCCTGGCTGAGGGCGATCCGGCTTTTAGGCCGAAAGGTCTCTCGCTGTTCAACCCAATACGCCGCAAACGCTTTGTCATTGAGCAGCTCCAGGCTCTGCAGCTTCTCCACTATCAGGGCGACGACTTCATCATCGTACCCCTTGTCACCCAAATGGCTGCTGAGTTCGGCGACGCTCCGCGGGCGGTAGCTGATGTAGTTAATGGCCAGCTGCTGCCCGACTTCTCTGGCATCATTTCGCTGCAGCTCGGCGATCTGTTCCGCCGTCAGCTCCTGGCCGACTTTCAGCCACGCCGCGGTAATCAGCGCCAGCCCAAAGGCGAACTCGCCGTCCAGGTATACATTGACCCGGTCCCGGTTCCGCTTCTGAGCTGTTAAGGCCGTAATCACCGCCATACCTGCTGCCGCTCCAATCTCATTATCTGTAAAAACACGGCCGATAGCCAAAAGATTCTGGTCCACCAGGCAAAAAAATAGCCGTGCTGTATTAACAGCCACGGCCTGGGGGAGATCAGTAGATGCGCTGTGTGCCGCAACCGCGGCTGCACACGCTGCCCTCAATTGGTTAGGTACGGTTCGGATGACCGGGTGGGGCCTGCTGCGGCCCGCCTGCCGGTTTATCTAGATTCGAACCCTTTCCAACCATCGCTTCTTGCTAGTCAACCATTGAACAACTGATTCTCTGAAGCCTGAGTATCAGCGATAACCGCACCCCTCAAAGAAAGGCTGGTCAGCTTATTCCAATTGGCTGTCTCATTCCCCATCCAACCAACGCCCGCGCCATGAACCGCTGGTCCCTCGCGGCGTTGAAAGATGCGCCTACCTAGTACAAAGCGGATGTTTTCCTGATCTCAGCAACCCGGTTTCTAATTTGCCAGTGACGAGATAATACTATCAAATGCTTATTCGGTTGTTTCGGCAGCCGCCGCTCTCACCAGAGCCGGCAGCCCTGCCTTCCCTCTGACCAAATCTTCCAATTCAGTCAAAATCGCGGGATTTTCTCCGAGGAACAGTTTGGCGTTCTCTCGGCCTTGTCCCAAAAGCATTTCGCCGTAGCGGAAAAACGCGCCTCGTTTTTCAACGATTTCGTTGTTCGTGGCCAGGTCCAGGACATCACCCGTTCGGGAAATGCCTTCGTTGTACATGATGTCGAACTCGCACTCGGTGAAGGGTGGGGCGACCTTGTTCTTCTTGACCTTGATACGGGTCCGGTTGCCGCTCACTTCGCCTTTGACCTTAATCGCCTGGATGCGGCGGATGTCCATGCGCACTGAGGCGTAGAACTTCAAGGCGTTGCCGCCGGTGGTTGTCTCCGGGCTGCCAAACATGACCCCGATCTTGGACCGCAGCTGGTTGGTGAAAATCACCACCGTATTGGTCTGTTTGATCACCCCCGACAGCTTGCGCAGCGCCTGGGACATCAAACGGGCCTGAAGGCCCATATGGGAGTCGCCCATTTCGCCTTCGATTTCGGCTCTGGGGACCAGCGCCGCCACCGAATCAACCACCACCACATCCATCGTGCCGGAACGAATCAACGCTTCGGCCACTTCCAATGCTTGTTCGCCAGTGTCCGGCTGGGACACATACAAATTATCGACATCAACCCCACATTTGGCCGCATAGCTGGGATCCAGGGCGTGCTCCATATCAATGAAGGCGCATACGCCGCCGTTCTTCTGTGCTTCGGCAATAATGTGCTGGCACAACGTAGTTTTACCGGACGATTCCGGCCCGTACACTTCGATGACTCGGCCACGGGGAACGCCGCCAACGCCCAGGGCAATATCCAAAGATAAACATCCCGTGGGGATCGCATCGACGACCATGTGGTGGGCATCGCCCAGGCGCATGATCACACCGTCACCAAATCGCTTGGTTAAGGCTGCCAATGTGTTTTCCAGAGTGCGATCTTTATCTTGTTTGCTCATACGTTTTGCGTTTTCCGTAAGCTACGTGTTATGCTAATACTTTCATTATGTAGTGTACATGAGCGTCATGGATTTAGCAAACAACCAGGAATCTTACGGCGATGCGGCGGAGCAGGGAATTCGCCCGGC
>JAHEEY010000041.1 GCA_024640485.1 Chloroflexota bacterium
CGGTCGTCCACTTTTTTTGATTCTTGATAAGAACATTTGTGCTAATTTCTAGGTGGACATGACTATGAGTATGGATCTGAACTTGAAAAGCGGGCAGCGTGAGCAGCGGCTGATTCATCAGCTCGAGATTCAGTCACGGCAGATCGAGCAGGTGCTGGCTCGGAATGAGATGTCGGCGCATATCTCCGGCGGTTCTGTGAAGCCCGATAGGGTGCGTTTCAATTTGCGTACCCAATTGTCATTCAGCCTGGAACGATTGCGCGAATTGGCAGCTGAGCTCAAGCAGGTGCTGGGTGTCCCAGAAGTCTCGTTCAGCTGGCATGCAGGATCTCCACAGCTTCAACTCATCAGGCCGTCTGATCCGACGGTGAATTTATTGGATTTGATGGAAATCATCCCGGATCTATCGCCTGGTACGGCGGTCCTCGGGCTGACCGATGGGGGGAATCCGGTGCTGCTGAACCTACTTGATCCCGATATCGCCCATCTGCTGATATCGGGAGGATCGGGAGCCGGTAAGACTACCTTGCTGCGGACTGCCGCGGTGTCATTGGCGCTGACCAACAAACAATCACAGCTGCAGCTGATGCTGCTTGAAGCGGGTGAGGAGGGGGCAAACGCTTCCTACACGTCGCTGGAGCCGCTGACCTATCTGCCGCATATGCTGGCACCCGTGGGCTATGGACCGGAGGACGCGGGGGATCTCCTTGCTTTCCTGGCAGATGAGATGGGCTACCGACGGCAGCAGCAGACGTCCACGCCTGCAGTGGTGCTGCTGGTCGATGAGATCGTTTGGCTGATGGAAACAGGCGGCAGCCCGATCGTCGATCTGGTTACCAAGCTGCTGCAGTACGGCGCTGAATGCGGGATTCACCTGGTTCTGGGGTGTGAGCGACCTGAATCGCCGCTGTTGAGCCAATTACTGATGGCCAACTTGCCCGGACGGATCATCGGGCAAGCAGCTGATCCGCATTCGGCATTTGCCGGTTCCGGAATCAGCGACAGCGGTGCCGAAATGCTGCTGGGGAAGGGCGACTTCCTCGCTCTGATGCGTGACGGAGAGACAACCCGGTTTCAGTCAGCTTATATTAGCGATTATGACCTGCATCTTGCTCTAGAATCGCTGCATCGCAGCCGGCCCAGGCCGATTCTTGCCCAGCCGTTCAGCAGCAGGGCAATCTTGACGCTGGCAGAGAGCGGGTCGCACAGTTTCGATTACGACGGTGAGTCGATATCGCTATCTTCTTATGAAATGAGCCTAGAGACGCAGGATCAACAGCTGACGGAAGATAGCCTGAAGGAGGTTTCTGAACGATGAAAATTGGTATGCTTTGGTTGGACGATGACAAGCGGCGGTCGTTTGAGGATAAGGTCCTCAGAGCGGCAGAGCATTACAGCGAGAAATATGGATGCTTTCCTGAACTCTGTTTTGTCAACAAAGGGGAGGTAGCTGAAGACAAGAAGGTGGGCAAGGTCCTGGTTAAACCGGCGTCAACTATCCTGCCGTATCACTTCTGGCTGGGTATGAACGTTTGAACGGGTGGTCTATTGCTCTCTTTGCATTAGGATCGAGCGAATGCCGCCATGGATGTAGCGCAGCGTGGTGAGGTAGCGATTGCCGTCTGATCCCGTGAGGACTTCTTCTATCAGGGAACCGTTCTCTTCCGCCATCAGGATGAAGTCCAGGACGTTCTTGTCGTCGATGAGCTCGGTTATCGCCTGGCCGATGACAGTCTGGTCTGCCGGCAGCTGGAATGCTGCTCTGGCCGCGGCATTGATGATGATCAGCCTATCCTGCAGGTCCAATACCAGAACTGCATCGTTGGTCTGCTCAACGATGGCGCTGAGGGTCCGTTTCTCTTGTTCAATTTCACTGTAGATGTTGGCGTTGTTGATGGCGATGGTGGCGTAGCCGCCCAACGCGGAGAGGGCCCGGGTGTCGTTGCTGTCAAATGAGGTCTCTTTCAGCCGGTTGGTGACCCCAAGGACACCGATCGGCTTGTTCTGCAGCACCAGAGGGACATAAATCAGCGACTTAACCAGCAGGGCGGTGTGGGTTCTCTTCCACTGGGAGTCAGTGCCGATGGCGATGGCCCGTTTGGTCTGCAGGACTTTGCCGGCAAGGCTGTCGGTCACCCGCTTGCGCATCGATTGAGCTTTGGAGTCCAGATTCTTCGATGCCCGGTGGTACAGCTCTCCTTGTTCAGGGTCCAGCAGCATCAGCGACCCTTCTTCTGCGCCAACCACATAGACGGCTGCTTCAACTACGCGGTGAAGAACCTCCTCAAGGTCCAGTGAAGAGGCCACTGATTTACCTACCCCGTAGAGTACATTCAGCTCTTGCGCACGACGCTGAAGCTGAGAGTTGCTCTCCATCAGCTGCTGGACCAGCTGATCGCGTTCGCGCTGAAGGCGGCTCTCGCGCAGTGCCCGGTCAACTGAGTCGCTGATCTCATTGGTATCAAATGGTTTGATGACATAGTCGCGGATTCCCAGACGAAAGGCGGCCACGGCAGTTTCTTCGGATCCATGGGCCGTAGCCAGGATGGCCGGGATGTCTAGACCCCGTTCGCGAAGTCTTTCCAGCACTTCCAGCCCAGTAAGCTGCGGCATCTGTTGATCGACAATCATCAGATCGGGTTCTTTGGAGATCGCCATCTCCAGGCCCGCAAGGCCGTTTGAAGCAGTCAGGATCTCGAACCCTTTTGGCTTGAGAATGTTCTCGATCAGGTATTCTCGGATCTCTTGAGAGTCATCGATGATTAGCACACGTTCGTACATGGGTATGTTGTTACCTATGCTAGGTGAAAGGAAGGTGTGTATAGTTTACTACTCGGACGATAACCTTGCAACCTCTGAGAACATGTCATATAGAATCAGATAAATCAGAGTACGAAAGGGTATTTTTTATGCTGTCCAACGCTGCTACGTTCCGGCTGCTGAGATACCTTTGCCAGGCTGTTTGCGCGACGGATCAACTGGGACAGCAATCCTCATCTGGGGGCTGCGCTCAACGCTTGTCATTATTTGGCGCATGAGATAGCATGGCGGGGTGAGCAAAATAACACGATTCCAGCATATCTATACACCGATTTTGCGCCGCGGCAATTGGGTGATGCTCCTTCTTTTGAGCAGCATTGTTGTGCTGGCTGCTTGCAGCCCAAAAGAGTCCAGCGATGTTTCCGTGACCGAAGTTGTGATAGCGGAGGGGACTGAGAGAGTTGTCACCCGGGTGGTTCTTCAAACAGTTCCGGTAACCGTGACCCCTAATTCTGAGGCACCGGCACCCCGTTACGAACCGGTGGTGCTTGACATAAGCTTTGTTGGTGACCAGCTGGATATTGATCCCCAAAAGAGTGCCGATGCCGACGGGATAGATGTCATCGAGAATATCTTCGTCAGTTTGACCAATTTTAACCATCAATCTAACACCATTGAGCCGGAGCTGGCTTTGAGTTGGGATGTCAGCGAGGATGGGCGCATTTGGACCTTTAAGCTGCGCGAGGATGTTCATTGGGTTAGGCCGGTCGGCAGCGTTCCCAAAGATGACGGTTTCTGGGATGTGGAATCCGTTCGACCGGTAGTGGCGGCCGATGTGGTGAATGCGGTTCAGCGAGCATGCCGTCGTGAAACGGCAGCACCTGATGCCTTTGTCCTGTATCTGATCCAAGGATGCAAGGAGCTGCATGAGACTGTCGACGCCCAGGCATCAGACGTGCGCGCCGTTGGCGCTCGGGCGCTGGATGAATTCACGCTGCAGTTTACCCTGACCAAGCCTGGCAGCCAGTTTCTGACAATCACCACAATGCCGTTGTTCCATCCTGTTCCCACTGAATTAATCGAAGAATCCGGAGATACTTGGCAAGAAGCGGCTAGCTTGATCACCAGCGGCCCATTCTTTCTGGTGCCGGGATCTATCCAAGCGAAGAAGCCCGAGCTTCAGCGCAATCCTCTCTGGCCAATCTCCCGCCGGGGAAATGTGGATATCGTGAGGATTGGCATGTACAGCGAAGGACTATATGCCTATCAGCTGTGGCAGGCGAAAGAACTAGACATCAGTCCGATGCCGGATTTATCTCCCACTGACCTGACAGATATCATCGAAAGCTCGCCGGAAAAGGCGATGTTTGTACCCGAACAGACGGTGTTCTATCTTGCTTTCAATTTCGACAGCGGCATCTTCCGCGAGCCAGAAGTGAGGCGGGCGCTGAGCGCCGCTGTCGATCGCCAGCGGTTTGTCGAGGAAATCTATGGTGAATGGGCCCTGCCGATGCGTCATTTGACTCCGCCGGGGGTGCTGGCGGCCCCGCCGGCTGACGAAATCGGAAAAGGGTACGATCCTGACTTCGCCAGGCAGCAGATGGCAGACAGCGGCTTCCGCAGCTGCCGATTGATGCCCTCGTTCACTTTGTTGGTGAGTACTTCGGACCTTTCGCTGCAGCAAGCGGAGCTGATACGCCAGATGTGGGTGGATGAACTTGGTTGTTCGGAAGATCAGATCATCATTGAGCAGGTTCAGTTTGGGACCTTGCTCGCCAACACCCGTCAGGATGCCAACCGCCAACGCCCGTCTATGTGGGAGTTGGGTTGGGCATCCTACTATCCGGACAGCCATAATTGGGTGGGTGATCTGCTTCACTGCAGCGAGAGCGAGAACCGGCAGGATCGGCCGTGCTCTGAGGTAGATCAGCTGATCTTGCAGGCTGCCAGGGAGCCAGATCTGGCTCAACGGCAGAGCCTCTATCGTCAAATAGAGAATCTGTTCTTCGGCGTCGAGGGCATTGCGCCGCTGATCCCTCTCTATGCTGCCGGAGATTACATCCTGGTTCAGACTTGGGTTTCATTTGTGCCAGCGTTGTTTGGCGGCGAGCAGTATGAAACATACACCGTGCAGGCTGATCTGAAGAGGCTGGAGCAAAGCCGCTAGCAATGGCGCACAAGTCACATCTCGGTCGAAGGAAGTTTGTTACATCATGAAGCAATTTACCCAAGAATTATCAGAATTTGGCTTGTCTTTGACGCCGGCGCAGTTGGAACAGTTCTCACGCTATCAGGCTTTGTTGATACAGTGGAGCAAGCGGATGAACCTGACTGCGATAAAGGATGCGCGGCTGATCCAGCAGAGGCATTTCTTGGATTCGCTGACCTGTGCCACCGTTACCGGGGAGCTGCATGGGCAGCGGTTGATTGATGTTGGCACTGGGGCAGGGTTCCCGGGACTTCCCCTGAAGATCCTCTATCCGGAATTGACGCTGACCCTAGTGGAAAGCACCGTCAAGAAGAGCCAATTCCTGCAGGCCGTGGTCGATGAGCTGGGACTAACGGATGTCCGCATCCTTACGGATCGGGCGGAACTGCTGGGGCAGGATAGCGCCCATCGCCAGCAGTATGATTGGGCGGTAGGCCGAGGCGTGGCGAATCTGCGCATCTTGGCCGAATATCTGCTGCCGCTGTGCCGGGTAGGGGGGTACATGCTGGCTCAAAAAGGGGAGAACGCAGCTAGCGAGGCAGAGGAGGCGCACAGCGCGATCGACCAGCTAGGCGGGGATACACCTGTGCTGCACGCGGTGCATATTCCAGACCACGACGCGACCCATTATCTCGTCGTCATCGAGAAAGTTGGTCAGACCCCCGACCGATTTCCCAGGAATGTTGGCATACCAGCGAAAAGGCCTCTGTGATCCACCGATCGCCGGCGCGGTCCGCAGAGCGGGGGTGACTACGATCCCAGCGGGGTTCGGCGGACTTGAGTGGAAAACAAAATTTGAGCGGCAATGCCCTTCAACTTCACCGGCCCAGTCTTCTCAAACACAATTTCTGACAGTTGGGGCGCCTGGTTTTCCTCTAGCGCTTGGTGGAATCGGGCAGAGACGACAATCTGCCCATCTTCAGCGATTTCTACCAGACGATGTGCCGTGTTCATCGCTTCACCAACCATACGGAAGCTGAGCCGGGTTTCCGTACCGACATTTCCCATGACTACATCCCCGTAGTCAATGCCGATGCCCAGACCAAGTTCGGTACCGGCGCGGCCATACCACGCCTTTCTCAGCCGGTTGAATTGGTACTGCATCTCCAGGGCTGTCTTCAGCGCCATCTGCGGCGCGTCGGGCTGGTCTAATGGGGCATTGAAGCCAACCAGCAGTTCGTCACCAGTCAGCTCAAACACTGTACCGTCATTATCAAGGGCGATCTCCATCATCTCGGTGAAGAACTCATTCAGTTGGTCAATGGCTTCGTCCGGCTCCACCTTGGAGATCATACCGCCAGTCCAGTTGCGCAAGTCCAAGAACATCACCACGGCACGGCGACGTTCCCGGCGGGACATCAGTTCAGGTTGGTGCTGCAGCACATGCTCCACCAGACGCGGCCCCATGTAGCGTGAAAATGTCTCTTTGACCGCCTGTTTTTCGCGACGTTCGTGGGCCAACCGTTCTTCTTCCATCCGCTTGAATTCGGTGACATCCTGCATCACCGCGGTGTAGCCGACATCCCGAATCGGGGTGACCGTGGCGTAAAGGGTTTTGTTATTGCGCAGCTTTACTTCTCTGGGCGCTAATTGATTGGTGCTGCCGTCAAACAAGGGCACGATTTCGCTCAGCTGCGAGATTTCTCGAATTGATTGGTTGACGATCTGCTCAGCGCGGAGTTCGAAGAGCCTTTCGGCCGCCTGATTGAACAATGAAACATGCTGTTCTTCATCAGTGGTGAAAATCGCATCGCTGGATTGGGCCAAAATCGCCCCGAGCTTGCGCTGTTCTTCGCGGATTTCGGTGAAGAAATGGGCGTTTTCGATAGCCGCCGTCACTGTAGCACCCATGGTCTCCAGCAGTGCCAGGTGTTCCTTGTTGAAGTAACCCACTTTGGGGTGATTCAAAATCAGAACACCTACGATTCGCTTGGGGCTGGACAAGGGGATACCAATGGCGGAGCCGGTTTCATTGACATCATCCGGCAGGGTGATCCAGCGATCATCGCTGTTGATGTCATCGATAATGTCGCTGCGATTGTGCTTGATTAACCAGCCGCCCAGGCCGCGGGTCATCACCTCATTGGTAGCCGTATCGCTGATCTCTACCTTGGCGCCGGCACGGATCCTGAACTTGTGATTAACCACGCCGGTTTCGTCCAAGAGCATCACATTGCCCTTAGTGGCGCCCACCGCCGCTTGGGTTTGGGCGATGATCTCCGCCATCATCGACTCGATGTCCAGCTGCGTACTAATGGCCCGGCTGATGTCGAACAGCAGCTGAAGTCGATTCCGCTCCTCTTCCAGCCTGATTCGGGCGCGCTTCAGCTGGATGAAGGTGCGCACCCGCACCAGGAGTTCCTGGCGATCATGGGGACGTGACAAAAACTCATCAGCCCCGGCCTCGATCCCCTCGATACGCCGCTGCACATCTCGCAGCGCGGTGACCATGATCACTGGAGTCAAATGGGTGCTGCTGTCCCCTTTTAGACGTTGGCAGACTTCAAAGCCATCCATACCAGGCATCATTACGTCCAGGAGGACCACATCCGGGTCATGTTCCTTGGTCATCTCGATGCCGGTCTGACCGTTGTTCGCTTGAAGGATGTGATAACCTTCCATCGCCAATTGGGAGGAGAGGAGCAGGCGATTCTCCGGGGTATCGTCGATGATCAGAACGGTAGCTGATTCATCAGGGTTCATTGAAGCATTCATGGTAAGTTCCTCGTCCTGCGAAGCAAGCGGTGCATTCGGTTATAAGTCTAGCCGCAAGCCGATTTTTGACACGCAACACCACAGATTAATCATCATCAGGCTGCACACGACCGTTGGAGACAGTCATACTGGTCGACTGTTTCATGAAACCAGCGGTAAACATAGCCGGATCGGTCGCGGTAAGCAACGCTTGAGATGATTTTAACACATAGCTGAGCAGCATTTCACGGCGATGTTCATCCAGTTCAGCCAATACTTCGTCAAGAAGCAGGATTGGCGATTCGCCCGTTGCCGCGTTCATCCAATTGATCTCCGCCATCTTCAAAGCCAGAATCGCACTGCGCTGTTGGCCCCTCGAACCGTAGCGGCTCAGGTCACGGCCGTTAATCCAGAACCGCCAATCATCTCTGTGAGGTCCAACGCTGGTGGCACCTCTAGCGATGTCATTGGCTTGCGCCGCTGCCAGGGCCTCAGAAAATTTGGCCTGGATCGCCGGTTGATCCATCTGATTTTCCTGCAGCCATTCGCTCAATGCTATCAGCGGGCCAACGCTGCCTCGGCTGCCCGAGCCATTTTCCTGCAAACGGGGTAGGTAGCGCAGCCGTATCGATTCGGTTCCCTTGGTCAGCTCTTCATAATGAACCCGCTGCGCTTCACGGGCGAGCTCGCCTAAAAAGAGTGAGCGTCTCGCGAAAATCCGGCTGCCCAATTCTATCAACTTGTCGGAGTAAACAGGAAGCAGGTCTTGACTGCTGGTGCCTTCTCCGATCTGCCGCAGTAGGGCATTTCGCTGTTCCACCGTTTTATTGTAGCCGGATAGGGTGCGGCAGTAAATAGGATCAATTTGGCATAGGGTGATATCCAGATACCGCCGTCTTTCGCTGGGCGATCCGGTGACAATTTGCATGTCTTGAGGCAAGAACATCACCACGCGCAAGTTTCCCAGGAGATCCATCAGCCGTACTTTTCGCCGGTCCACCAGCGCCTGCCGGCGAAAGCTTCTCTGCCCATCACGCAGGCTAAGGCCCTGCTCTTGAATCAGCCGGATCTCGATGTGCCGGCTGCCAGCCTGGGTGGCGACCTGAGCGATCAGGCGCCCTACCACCACGCTGTCACCAGCTTCGGCGGCATCCCAATTGATCAACTGGCTGTCTTGGTCGGCTTGAGGGGATCGAGATGTCGCCAGATAGTAGATCGCTTCCAACAAGTTGGTTTTACCCTGGGCGTTTTCGCCGTGCAGCAAAATCGAGCCTAGAGGAAGGTCCAACTCCAATCGTCCGTAGTTTCTAAAATTGGTCAGCGAAAGATGAGTGATGTGCATAAATAGGTAACGAAGAGACTCTTGAGGTGACGTCCACCCTTTCTGGGAATGCCCTGATTCTAGCATAAGCGCATGCACCTGTCATAAGGCTAAGGCTGGTCCTGGACCAAGAGACCTTGGCCGCCGGCAAGCCTGCGGGTCCGTTTCCATGCTGCTGCGACAGCGAGATCTGGCGCTGTCCCCGGTGTTGCGATGGTATCTGCTCCATGCTATGCTATGAGTTCTGATTGTGGACCAGTCCCGAAGGAGTGGACAATGACTCAGGACAGCAACCCCATGAGATCTCCCCTACGTCTGATCCTCTTAATCCTGATACTTATAGGTATCCCATTGACCCTGGGGCTGTACGCCGCTCCGCGGCTGGTCCCCGAACCTCAAGTCGGCCTGATCCGCCTTAGTCAGGAAATTACCGCCAGCTCCGCCTACGAAATCACCGAGCAGTTGAACTATGCGCGCAGCGACCCAGCCATCAAGGCGGTGGTGCTGGTGATCAACAGCCCGGGCGGATCTGCGGCATATAGTGAAGAGCTGTATCTGGCGGTTTTGAGCGCCCGCAGTGAGATGCCGGTGATAGCCACCATTGATCTGCTGGCTGCCAGCGGCGCCTATTATATGGCTGCCGCTGCCGATGCCATTTACGCCAAACCGACCTCCTCGGTAGGCAGCATCGGTGTTATTTCCATCCTCCCCGGCGATGTCTTCATCCAAGAAGAAGAGCTGACCACCGGCCCATACAAGGCGTTCGGCGGCACCCGCGACGGTTATGTACGCCAGATGGAACGAGCCAAGCACGCCTTTCTAGAAGCGATAGCCAACGGCCGAGGGGACAGGCTCACGGCAGATCTGGACTACCTGTCTCGCGCCGAAATATTTACCGGCGTGCAGGCGTTGGAACTGGGATTGGTAGACGATATTATTTCCAGTGATGACGCCATTGAAAAGGCGGCGAAACTGGCTGGCCTGCGGAACTATCAGGTCGTGGAGCTTTATCCCTTAGCTTTTGAAAGCGACAGCGGCGGTTCGTTGGTGCGGTATCAGCCGCCGCCAGTAGATGAACAGCGCTTATGGGTCCCGCCGTCCAATCTGGCGCCAGGGTTGTATTATCGCTATATCGTGCCGGCGGAACGGTAGCGGCGAGCGTTGTCCATTGTCAGAGCGACCTGCTGGCTGACCAGCACTGGGCTGCACTCGCCATGCTGACCTATTTGAGTGCCCTGCTTCCCATTTTATCTGGACTGACTACAGATGAATGCCCGAGGAATAATGATGCGCAAACCTATCATTTATTTGTTTGTTCTGGTGCTCTTATTAGGGGTGCCGTCAGGAATCCGATACCTACACTTCTACGGTTTCGAAGCAGCTGAACGGGAAGCACCCCAGGAGTATCAACCGGCGAATATCAGCCAGGTTCCCACGCCGGCAGCGTCTAGCTTCCTGGACGAGCCCACCGTCGGTAAGGGATTCGTGCTTCTGGACATGGGACATCGGAACAACTTCGAGCTGTCGGACATCGCCTATCTCGACGGCCGCTTGGCAGCCAGAGGATTTGAACTGATCAATTACCAGGATGGAGAACTTGCTGCCGCGCTGCGCCAGGTAAGCGCGTTTGTGGTGATCGCCCCTATGGATCCGTTCAGTGGGGAAGAGCTCCAGACCGTTTCTGATTTTGTCGGCCGCGGCGGACGGCTGCTGCTATTGGGCGATCCCACCCGGTTCAATCTGCTGTTCAACGAAGAGGATGTGTTCGACTACAGCTACACGATTGAAACGGATGAAATCCCGCTTAACAGCCTGGCCAATGAGTTTGACATCATTTTCAAGGGCGATTATCTATACAACACTTTTGAAAATGAGGGCAACTTCCGCAATATCATCCTACCCAACACCAGTATTTCTGACCATGAGATGATGGCCGGTCTGGAGAAGCTGGTGTTTTACGGCGCACACTCAATTCAGGTGGGATCTAGCGGTACGCCGCTGTTGACCGGCGATGACAACACCTGGTCTTCCGATACTGACCGTGCCGGAGGGCTGACGCTGGCGGCTTCTAGTGCGGATGGGCGGGTTCTGGCATTAGGCGACCTGCATTTCATGATGGAGCCATACTATACGGTTTACGACAACGGCCGTTTTGCGGCGGCCATCGCCGATTTTCTGACAGAGACTGCCGATCGGCAGTTCGTACTAGCCGATTTCCCGTATTTCTTCCAGCGAGATGTGAATCTCATCTACACCGGGTCGCCCGAACTAGGCCCTGACGCTTTCGACGAAATCATCGCTCTGCAGGAGGGGTTTCGGTCTATCGGTCAGACGCTTAATCTGGCGGCCGAGGCTGACGAAGCGCATGATACCCTTTATCTGGGCCTATACAACCAATCGGAGGAGGTCACCAAGCTGTTGAGTTCGGCTGGGATCTCGCTGACCATTGAGCCGCCACTCCTCACCGAGGCGGAGAGGGCCGAGGTGGAGGATGAGGCGGACGAACCGGCTGCGGATCAGACGGACACGGCTGAATCAGCTGAAGCTGACGAAGCTGTGACACCTGTACAGTTGATCGAGTCCGCTATGGGAAGTGTGCGCATGTCGGGCACAACCCTCATCCTGTTGGATGAGCAGGGTGATCAGCGTCAGCTGGTGCTGCTGGCTGCCAGCAACGACGGCCTTGAGAACAGCATCGACCGGCTGTTGGCGCTTCTATCTGTGGATGCGGGTTACGGGCTGTCCGACTGCCTGCTCCAAGGCAGATTGGCACTCTGCCCCAGCGACGTGCCGGACGAGGAAGTGGAGGCCGAGCTGGATACGGGTAATGCCCCAGAGGCGACAGAACCAGAAGCGACACCGGAGCCGGGAACGGGTGATGAAGATGACGCTGACGGCGCGATCCCTCCTGAACCTTCTGGTGACGAAGTGCCGGGAGAACTGCAGGGAAGTATCGCTGTGGGTGAGACCATTGAGGGGACGATAATAGAGGGTGAAGCCCATAACTGGCTGTTCACCGGCGGCCCTGCCAATATTGATGTCACGGTCAGCAGCGGCGAAATGGATCTGGTGCTGCAGCTATATGACCCGGCCGGTGAACTGATGGATACCTCTGACAGCGGTTTCTCTGGAGAGAGCGAATCCTTATTGGGGATCGAGATTCCCGATGATGGTGAATATCTGATACAGGTGAGGGATTTCTTTGAAGAGAGCGGCGGCTATACGTTGACCGTGTCAGCGGCTGAGACCATCGGTGAAGCGACTGGTGCGGGTGTTTTCATCTTTGCCGATGACGACGGCGAACCGTTGTCCAGCGGATATACCAGCCTGGAAGGCTGGACAGAACTGCTGGGCTCCACAATCCCGGTGACCACATGGATCGCCAGCGTGGATGGTCCATTGGAAGAAGACAGCTTGACTGGATACGATCTCGTGATCTGGGATTCCGGCGATTATCGGGATGAATCTGGCTTTCTCAACAATGACACCGTCATAATGCTTGATTACCTCGATACTGGGGGAAAGCTGATCATCGTCGGCTCGTCGCCAACCATTCTGGGCGAATCGGAGTTGTCTACGCTGGTCGATATTGAAGTGGCTGGCGCCGATTCCGCCCTGTTGGACGGCTTTGAGCAGGGTGAGATTGTCGAATTGGATCAAGCGTATCAAGCGGTCACCACCGATCTGTTCGATCCTGAATCTGATCCCCAGTCGACTCTCCTATTCGTGCGCGGCCCTGACAGCAGTGACAGCGGCAGCGTGATGAGCGTCGCCAGCTTCGATGAGTCTCAGCCGGGACAAATGACGATTGTCTTTCTGGCGCCCCTATCAGCGCTGCCAAGTGGTGTGCAGTCGCGCTTGGTTGACAATTTCATGAGCTGGTTTGGGTTCGGCGGGGGTTGAGATTCTGCAAAAGTTCCCTTTCTGGGGTATCATTGGTCGGTGATGCACCAGAAAATACTTGTCGTTGACGATGATTTCGCCCTGACGAAGACCCTGGAAAGAGTATTGAAAGGGGCCGGATATGTTCCGGTGATGGCGCACACGGCTGAAGACGGCTTGCGGTTCACGATTTCCCAGCAGCCCGATCTGGCGCTGCTAGATGTGATGGTGCCCAGTATGGGCGGGTGGGAATTGTGCCGGCGGCTGCGGGAATTCTCCGACATTCCCATTATCTTCCTGACGGCGTTGGGTAATGTGGAAAATGTGGTGCGCGGGTTGGAAACGGGCGCGGATGATTATATGGTCAAGCCATTTAGCCATTCGGAAATATTGGCCCGCATCAATGCGCAGCTGCGCCGGATGAAACCCACGGAACCGCCGTCACAGCAATTCTCATTTGGCAAAGGTGCGTTAACCGTTGACTTGGCGGCTCGCTTGGTAAAGGCGACGGGACGGGTGGTTGAATTGACACCCAGAGAATTCGAGCTGCTGTCAGCTTTGGTCTGCAGTGCCGGGCGGGTAATTCCAACGGCTGATCTGGTACGGCAAGCGTGGGGACTAAGTGATAGTGATGCGCTTGACAATATTAAACCGTACATTCACTATTTGAGGAAAAAAATCGAGGTGGACCCGGCGTCACCCCGCTGGATCGTCACGGTACGTGGAGTTGGCTATCGGTTTGCAGGTGAATGATGCGGAGACATCGGACACACGATTCGGAGTGGCAATCCGGGCGAATCTGGATACCAGCTCCGCGGCATGCTACCCATCCGGTTTCTATTAAGTTATGAGTTTTCCAGACATCGTTTTCATTGTATTAGATACCCAGCGTGCGGATAGGCTGGGTTGTTTTGGTAATAAGCGGGCAATCACGCCTAATTTGGATCGCTTTGCTGCCGGCAGCGTGTTGTTTGAGCAGGCTGTTTCTCCCGCACAGTGGACTATTCCCAGCCATGCATCCATGTTTACCGGGCAGTACCCGACCACCCATGGTGTTACCCAATCATCGCACAGTTTGAGTCCAGATTTACCGCACTTGGTTGAAATGCTCAAGGAGAGCGGGTATCAAACGACCGGCTTTTGTAATAATCCACTGGTCGGCATTCTCAACAACGGGTTTAAACGCGGCTTCAAAACCTTCTACAACTACGGCGGCGCTTTCCCTAGTCTGCCCCAGGATTCCTCCTCCCTTCCCTGGCCATTCAACCGCATTGTTTCGCTCTATACTCAGTTCCTGAGACGTATCTCCTATCCAATCCAGAATTTCTTCGGTCAGTCCGACCTCGCTTTTCGGCTCTCTCTCAATGCCTGGTTCACGCCTATCTGGTCCAAGTTCGCCAATTTCAAAGGGCAGAACGAACGCTCTGTGCGCGACATCAGCCACTATCTGCGCCATCGTGAAAAAGAGAAGGGCGACCAACCGCTGTTCTTGTTCTTGAACTTGATGGAAACCCACCTGCCGTTTTGGCCGCCAGCTAAATATGTCGATCAAGCTGCGCCATATTACCGTGACAGCAAAGAAGCGCAGAGCGTGATCCACAATTGGAACCGGGAAGCGTTTCGCTGGGGGGCGCCGCTGTCGGAGCCTCTGGGCGAGCTGGAAGGACAGGTGTTGAGTGATTTCTACGATGCCGAGGTGGCCTACCAGGATGATTATCTAGGAGAGCTGTTCGATGTCTTGGAGCAGCGGGCCAACAAGGATAACACGCTAACCATCATTGTTTCAGATCACGGCGATGGCCTGGGTGAACACGGTTATTTCGGCCACGCTTTTGTGGCTTATGAAGAGCTGGTCCATGTGCCTCTGATGGTGAAATGGCCGCGGCGGCTGCCCCAGTCGGCACGCGTGAGCACCCCTGTCAGCACCAGACGGGTTTTTCACACCATATTGGATGCGGTGGGGAAAGCGCCTGAACTGCCCAATCCTAAATCGGCAGAAGTCAGCCGGCTGTCGCTAATACACACCATCGAAGGCGAAGATCCGGAAGGTGGGACAGCCTACAGCGAGGTATACCCGCCGCTCAATTTCCTGCGCGCTATCGAAAATCATTGGCCTGAACTGATTGAGCCTTTCCGCTGCAACTTGATGCGGCGGGCAGTGGTGAGAGAAGATGCGCGGAAGGATGCCTGCAAACTGATCCAGGTGGACAGCCAGCCAGACGAGTTGTTCAATCTGACGGCGGATCCCGCGGAGGCTGATAACCTGATATCTCTAAAGCAGTCTGAAGCGACGGTGTTAAATCAGCAGGTAAACATGATGGCGGCAAAATGCGCCCGACAGCATGATGAATTGGCAGCAGGCGAAGTTGTCGAAGTAGAAGACGAACAGCTGCTGCAGCAACTACGCGGACTGGGCTATATTGATTAGCGGTGTATCTAAACGGAAAGAGTGCTGCGGTAAGTATTTGCGTGCTGCGGCTTGCTAGTGAAAATCTACTGTTATTGGATGAGGAGTATAAATGTTAGATTTCTTGCAGACTGATCCGGTGGCATTCACGATTCCCCTGGGAGATGGCTTCAATATCTTCTGGTACGGCATCATTGTGACCTTGGGTATTGCCATTGGCGCCTGGTGGGCTGGTCGAGAAATTGAGCGCAGAGGGCAGAACGTTGATGAATTCTACAATGGGTTGATTATCGTCGTCTTTGCCGGCTATTTCTTTGCTCGACTGACCTTTGTGCTGCTCGATGTAATTGACGGGCGCGGCGCTCAGTATGATACGCTGGGCGCGATCGTTAATATTCGCGCTGGCGGCGTGAATATCTTGGGTGGGTTCATCGGTGCCGCCCTCCTCGGTGCCTCCTACATCCGCTGGCGTAAGCTGAAATTCTGGCACTATGCTGATGTTGCCGGACCGGCACTGCTGGTGGCACAGGCAATCGGACGCTGGGGTAACTTCATCAATCAGGAGCTGTACGGCCCGCCCACCAAGCTGCCCTGGGGAATCGCTATCGATCCGCTGCATCGCCTATTCGAATACAGCGATATGAGCCTTTATCCGCCTGAGACTCGCTTCCACCCAACATTTCTCTACGAGTCATTGGCATTATTGATAGGATTTTTCCTGCTGACCTGGCTGAATAACCGGTACCGCGGCGTCTGGAAAGCTGGCACCCTCTTTGACATATTCATGATCTGGTGGGGCGGCAACCGGGCTTGGATCGAATTTTTCCGCCCGGATCAGCCGGCGATTGGCGATTCCGTTATCACTTATTCGATGCTGGCATCGCTGGGTATCGCTGCTGCCGGCATAATCCTGCTGCTGTGGAGGTATAATAAGTTTCCCGACAGGAAAAGCGCAAAGCGCCGCCAGCGTCGGACGCTGAAGCCCAAGCCGCGTCGCCAGCAGCCATCTGAATAGGCTGATCGGGTGATTCTGCCGAGGCCCTGAGTGAAAAGGACGCGAAACCAGCGTTCTGATTATCCCAGGGCTGCGGGCAAATCTTGTGCGGCCTTTACGGGGGTTGATTGGCAAGCCTGGTGGTTTACTTGGAACCGGTGGACATGTTATCCTTACGGTAAGTTAACAGGTTCCCGTCACGTTTAGCACCGAGCGTAGGGAGTTTAGTTAGGATAGAAATCTGGCCTTTAGGCTGGGCTGGATTTCGCAGATAGGAGATGTTTAGCATGGCAAGACGCAAAGTTGAATTGACGGAAGAGCAAAAGAAGAAGAATGCTGAAATCTTGGCTCGCCTGAAAGCAGAGCGTGAACGGTTGGCCGATGAGACCCGGACACTGCAGCAGAAGACAAAGAGAAAGCCGGGACGGAAGCGAAAGAATCAATCTGCGGCCACCGCGATGGAATAGAGTGCTGACCATTTCTTGATTACTACTGCTTGACCGCAACCGAGATCAGGATCGTTATGAACCTTGATCATTCGACATTTGTTTCACCGCTTAGCTGGCGCTACGGCACCCCCGAAATGCGCCAGATTTGGTCTGAACAACACAAAAGAAAGTTGATGCGGCGGGTCTGGGTGGCATTGGCTACCGCCCAACGGCGGGCCGGTTTAGTCCGTGAAGACCAGTTAGCTGATTTAATAGAGCATCAGGAACAGATTGACATCGACCGGGCGCTGGCGTTCGAAAAGGAGACCCGGCACGATGTCATGGCGGAAATCCGCACCTATGGGGAGCAGTGCCAGGTGGGCGGCGCGATTATCCACTGGGGGGCGACCAGCGCCGACATTACCGATAATGTTGATGCCTTAAGAATGCGGGAAGGGTTGACCCTGCTGAAAAGCCGGCTGCGCCAGCTGCTGCTCACCTTTGCTGAACGCATTGAGATGGCTGCCGGCGTCGCCACCATGGCCCACACCCACATCCAGCCCGCGGAACCCACCACCCTAGGATACCGTTTTTCCGTATACGCCCAAGATCTCCTGGAAGATTTCCTGGCCCTGCAGCGGTTGGCCGATGGCCTGCGAGGCAAAGGGTTTAAAGGGGCAGTGGGCACGCAGGCCAGTTTCCAAGAGATTTTACAGGGTACATCCGTCTCCCCTATGGAGATGGAAGCCCAGGCGATGGCGGTGCTATCGCTGCCTTACTTCCCGATTACCACGCAGACCTATTCCCGGCAGCAAGATTTAAGAGTTCAGCAGAACCTGGCTGGTATCGCGGCCTCACTGCACAAATTCGCCCTGGATTTTCGGGTGCTGCAGTCGCCCCCATTCGGGGAGTGGGCCGAACCATTTGGCAAAGGGCAGGTAGGTTCGTCGGCCATGCCGTTCAAGCGCAACCCCATCAACAGCGAGAATATTTGCTCGCTGGCTCGCTATGTGAGCGCCTTACCGGCAGTAGCCTGGGACAATGCCAGTCAGGCGATCCTGGAGCGGAGCCTGGATGATTCCGCCAACCGCCGTTTGATGCAGGCCGAATCCTTCCTGATTACCGATGAACTGTTGAAGCGGGCCACCAAGTTGGCGGCTGACATGGTCATTGATCAGAACGCGGTCTCGCGCAATATGGCCACCTACGGCCCTTTTGCGGCGACGGAACGGGTGCTGATGGCCCTGGTCACGGGGGGCGCCGACCGTCAAGAAGGTCATGAGTGGATCCGCGACGCCAGCCTAGAGGCATGGGCGGCGCTGCGTCAGGGACGGCCCAACCCTCTAGCCGCGTTGTTGTGCGCTGACAGCCGGATCAAGCGGTTCCTGCCGGCTGAGCAAATTGAGCTGCTCATGGACGCAAACCA
>JAHEEY010000359.1 GCA_024640485.1 Chloroflexota bacterium
CCAGCCTCTTCGCTAAGTAATTTCATCCTGCAAGCCGAGATTTGCCAACGCTTTTTCAATGTCAATCCAGATCGGGCGCGAGCCGAACTGAATGCGCTCAAAAGTGCCGCGGCGGCCACCTTTAATGATGTCAAAGATTTCATTTTTGATTTACGGCCGATGATGCTGGACGATCTTGGTGTGGCACCAACAATCCGCAGATATGCTGAGTCTTTTCAGGAGAAGAATAATCTGCCGGTGCCCATAACCGTGACCGGGGCAGAACGCAGATTAGAGAGCTACGTAGAAGTGACAATCTTTCGTGGCGTTCAGGAACTGTTAAACAATGCCTTTTCGCACGCAAAACCGGCACAAATTCAAGTTTCGCTTGATATTGGGCAAGATCAGGTGAAAGCTGTGGTTGAAGATGATGGCGCTGGATTTGATGCAGACAGCGCATTTGAGAAGGGTGCCGGGACCATTGGCTTGGTCTCTCTCCGGGAGCGCATCGAGATGTTAGGCGGTCACTTGGAGATCCAGAGCAGTATTGGTCAGGGCACACGGGCCGAGTTCTCGATCCCCGTAGAATCTGAGCTAATGGTGTGAGCCTATTGATTTCTTAAGAAAAGATCACTATAATGAATTTGCCACGTAGTTCTCATCGTAGACAGCACAGATTCGGTACCGCTTTCCTATTGTGGGCGGTTATCACAATCAGTATCATATACTCAAGTTCATTCGAAATTGTGATGTTAGGTGAGTCGCAGACTCATTTTATCTAGTAAATCATTATTGGAGGTAAATCAAATGTTATTTTTGCACCGTGAAGATGGTCAAGGTTTGGTCGAGTATGCATTGGTACTTGTACTAGTTGCAGTCGTCGTAATCGCGATTCTTACACTGCTCGGACCTCAGATTGGCAACGTGTTCAGCCGCATCGTTAACGGCCTAGGCGCGTAAGCGAATTCATTTTATTGGGTATCTTTGAATAAGATTTATTTAGTGTTCTATTAATAAAGGGGCCCCATCGCTTGATGGGGCTCTTTTTGTTCCAGTGCTCTCTCGTCCCACCAATCCATAATCCGCACCACACACCTAGAAGATAAGGGTTGACGCTGATTATGTTGACATCGGTAAGGATCATAGTATGATGAAGGTGTCAGTGCATTGGTTGACAGTGCGCGATAGTTCTGGATCTACTAGGTGAGAGCCTACTCAGGTTACCGTCTTGCAATTTTGCCTCCCATACGTGTATGATTATAGGCAAAGAAATACATAACGAAAGCTCAAATTTGGACGACCTGTACCAGTTTAAAAATTGATACTATCTAGGTGAATGATGTCAGATTCTATCCGCGTAATGATTGTTGATGATCTTCCAGAAACACGGGAGAATGTTCGCAAGCTACTTCAATTCGAGCAGGACATCGAGGTGATTTGCCAGGCTGGTTCAGGCGAAGAAGCCATTGAGCTAGCTCAAACTAACCAACCCGATATTATTCTCATGGATATCAACATGCCGGGTGTTGATGGAATTGGCGCCAGCCAGCAAATATCCGAACTTGTGCCCCGCTCCCAAATCATCATCATGTCGGTCCAAAGCGACTCTAACTATCTTCGCCGGGCGATGCTTGCTGGTGCACGCGATTTTCTGACAAAGCCGTTTGGGGGAGATGAGCTAGTTGCCGCTATTCACCGAGTTCATGATAAACGTCCCGCAGTGGCTCCACCGCCTGTCGCCACTCAGAGGGGCGCAACCGGGGAGCTGATCGAGTCAGTCCCCTCCTTCAGCGAAGGAAAGATCGTCGTTACCTTTAGCCCCAAAGGGGGCAGCGGCTGCTCTACTATCGCAATCAATGTGGCGGTTGCCCTGGCCAGGAAGAACTATCGAACCATCCTGGTCGATGGCAGCCTTCAGTTTGGCGATGTTGCCGTCATGCTAAACATGAAAGAAATGACCAGCCTGGTCGATCTTGCCTCTGAAGCCAACGATCTAGATACTGATTTCATCAGCAGTGTCGTCCAACTACATCGCAGTGAACTGCAGGTCTTATTAGCACCGCCTCGTCCAGAAATGGCAGAAGTGGTCACAGAGGACCATATCAAGAACATTCTTGACGCGCTGCGAAACATGTATGACTACATCATTGTGGACACCAGCTCTAGCCTCAATAATGTCGCCCTGACCATCCTTGACACTGCCGACCAAATCATTTTGGTGACCCAGCAAACGCTGCCTTGCTTAAAGAATGTCAGCCGATTCCTCAATTTAGCTGAGAGCCTCGAGTATCCACAAGAAAAGATATGGCTTGTGGTTAATCGTGCGTCTGACAAGCAGGGTATTTCTGTCAAGAATATTAGCTCTACGTTGAAGCGGCCCGTTGTGATGACGATTCCAGATGATGAACTCTTGGTGAGCACCGCCGCCAATCAAGGGGTTCCACTAGTGACTGGTTCTACGCAGAAGCGTCCGGTAAGTATCGCCCTGAGTAGATTAGCCGAACACATTGAAAAGGAATTCGCCGTGGAAATAAGCTCCGACACCAGAGAAGCGGCGGAATCAAAATCCAGCGGTATCTTGGGTCGATTACTTGGCGGGAAATAGGGATTCATCCTGAAGGCAGTCTTCTTTAGGGTGTGTAAACCTTCTGACTGTTAGTTACAGCTCATCGATAAGAATGAGACCAGGACTTGGCATTACTTAAGTCACAGACTGGAGGACAATCGTGTCATTATTAAAACGAATTGAACGGAGCCAGCAGGAATCATCTGGTAAATCAGAGCCTTCCAAGCTGCAGGAGCTGCGAGTGAAGCGGGCATCACCAGCAGTCGGCTCTCGTGATGCCTATGTAGATCTGAAGAACCGGGTACAGCAGAGGCTGATTGCCGAACTCGACCCCGGCATGGACATCACGCAAACAGCAGAAGTGCGCGACACCATTAAAGAGATGTTTGAAGCAATGCTGGCAGAAGAAAGCATTGTCCTGACCAGAAACGAAAAACGCCGCCTATTTGACGCCATCGTTGCGGAAATCTTAGGATTTGGTCCCTTGGAGCAGTTTCTTCACACTGACGGCATCACTGAAATCATGGTCAATGGCCCCAAAGATATCTTCATTGAGCAAGGCGGGAAGATTCTCCGGGTAAATGTCACATTCGAAGATAACGACCATTTGCTTCGCATCATCGACCGTATTGTCGCACCACTTGGCCGTCGTATTGACGAAGGTTCGCCGTTAGTTGATGCTCGTTTACCCGATGGTTCCCGTGTGAACGCAGTTGTCCCTCCAATTGCATTGAAAGGTGCGGCGCTAACCATCCGGATATTTTCTAAGATCCCGCTGACCATCGAAAATCTGGTTCAATTTGGCAGCATTACGCCAGAAGCTGTCGAGTTCCTGCGAGCTTGTGTCATTTCCAAGCTGAATATCTTCATTTCCGGCGGCACCGGTTCCGGTAAAACCACTCTTCTCAATATCTTGTCTGGTTTCATTCCTGATGACGAGCGTATTGTGACCATCGAAAACGCAGCAGAACTGCAGCTGCGGCAGGATCACGTGGTTACGCTGGAATCCCGCGAGGCGAATGTGGAAGGTCGCGGCAAGATTTCAATTCAGGACCTGGTGATCAACAGTCTGCGTATGCGACCTGACCGCATCATTGTCGGTGAGGTGCGCGGCGGTGAGGCCTTGGACATGTTGCAGGCAATGAACACTGGTCATGACGGCAGTCTAGCCACAGGTCACGCCAACAGCGCCAGAGATATGCTCAGCCGTCTAGAAACAATGGTGCTCATGGCTGGTATGGACCTACCCCACCGCGCTATTCGTGAACAGATCGCTTCGGCGATTCACCTCATTGTACAGGGAGACCGCATGCGCGATGGCTCTCGTAAGGTGACCTCAATCAGCGAAATCCAAGGCATGGAAGGGGATGTGATTACCACCTCAGAAATCTTCCGCTTTGAGCAAACAAACATCGAAGATGGCAAGGTGATCGGGCGACTTCGGCCCACTGGTTTGCGGCCCAAGTTTATGTGGAAGCTTCAAGAAACCGGTATCATGCTGCCGCCATCCATCTTCGGTATTGGTACACGAAGTCGTCGTTAACAAGCAACCCAGGAGTATCACATTATGCCATCCCCTCTCATCCTGATAGGTGTCGCCTTTGTCCTCCTTGTGATTCTTGGCGGCGGCATCGCCCTTATTGCCAACCGTGGTCAAGGAAAGGTTGACGATCGGCTTGAGCAATTTGTTGGCACTGAAGCGCTTCTAGACCTTCCTACTGAAGATGAGCCGGACTCCGGACCGGATACTGCCGATCGGCTGGAAAAACTCTTATCTGGACGAGGTTTCTTCGGTCCCATCAGAACACGGATATCCAAAGCGGGCGTCAAACTGCGCGTCGTTGAGTACCTCATTCTCACCGGCATGTCCGCTGCAGCAGGCGCCTTCCTTTTCTATGTCATGTTTGGCAAGAGTCTGCTAATCGCAATTGTTGGCTTCATTGTTGGCCTGCGCGCCCCTCGCGTGTACATCAACAGCGCCTCCAAACGCCGCATGAATGCTTTCAACAACCAGCTAGGGGATGCCCTCAATCTGTGGGTAAACGCGCTGCGATCTGGTTACAGCGTCCTGCAGGCAATGGAGACGATTGCCACCGAACTTCCCCCGCCAATATCACTGGAATTTGAACGGGTGATTCAAGAAGTCCGCCTTGGCCTAAGCATGGAGCAAGCGCTGGACAATATGTATAATCGCGTGCCCAGTGACGACCTAGATCTGGTTATCACAGCGGTAAACATTCAGCGTGAGGTCGGCGGCAATTTGGCCGAAGTACTGGACAGCATCAGCCACACAATTCGCGAACGCGTTCGTATCAAGGGTGAGGTACGGACCTTAACAGCTCAGGGTAGAGTCTCAGGCTGGATCATCAGTCTGCTTCCCATCGGACTGGCTGGTCTGCTTTATGTAATGAATCCCGAGTATGTCTCCCAATTGTGGGTAAAAGAGCCCCCATTCATTATCCCGGAGGTCTT